>NZ_JBFTLQ010000005.1:0-158647 GCF_056396525.1 Cupriavidus sp. 05T41 | reverse complement strand
CCGCTGGCACCGCTGGCACCGCTGGCACCGCCCCAGCCGCCTTCGCGGCGGCGTCCGCGCCCGCGCGGCTGGCTGGCCGGAACCAGCGAGGCGGCGCGCGCCGCCGGGTCCACCGCTTCCACCGTCATGCCTTCCTTGAGACGGTCGGCGCCGTCCACCACCACGCGCTGGCCTGGCTCCACGCCCTTGGTCACCACCGTGCGGATGCCATCGGAGGGTCCCAGGGTGACCACCTGGACCTTGACCTTGCTGGTGTCGTCCACCACGTAGACGAAGGTGCCTTGCTGGCCGCGCTGGATGGACGCCACCGGCACCACGGTGGCGTCTTCCATCGTGTCCACGCGCGTGCGCACGTTGACGAACTGGTTGGGGAACAGCATGCCGTCGGTGTTCTGGAAGATCGCCTTGAGCTTGACCGTGCCGGTGGTGGTGTCGATCTGGTTGTCGGTGGTCAGCAGCTTGCCCTCGGCCAGGAGGTTGCGCGCCTGGCGGTCCCAGGCCTGCACGGCGACGTCCTCGCCGGCGTGCAGGCGCTTGAGTACGGACGGCAGGTTGTCTTCGGGGATCGTGTAGAGCACGGCGATCGGCTGGATCTGCGTGATCAGCGCGATGCCGTTGGTATCGTTGGTGCTGACGATATTGCCCGGATCGACCTGGCGCAGGCCGATGCGCCCGGATGCGGGGGCCAGGACGCGGGTGTAGCCGAGCTGCAGGCGCGCGCTGTCCACATTGGCCTGGTCGGTCTTGACCAGCCCTTCGTACTGGCGCACCAGCGCATCCTGGGTGTCGACCTGCTGGCTGGAGATGGAATCCTGGCCGAGCAGGGTACGGTAGCGCTTCTGGTCGAGCCGGGCGTTTTCCAGCAGGGCGCGGTCGCGCGCAAGCGTGCCCACGGCCTGGTCCAGCGTGGCCTGGAACGGGCGCGGGTCGATCTCGGCGAGCACGTCGCCGGCCTTGACCATCTGGCCCTCCTTGAACAGGACCTTGAGCATCGGGCCCGAGACCTGGGCCCGCACGGTCACGTTGGCCACCGGCGTCACGTTGCCCAGGCCGTTGAGGATGACGTCCATATTACGCCTGGCCACGGTGCTGACCACGACCGGCGAGCGCTGGGCGCCGGCGCCGCCGGGACCCCCGCGTCCGCCGGGGCCGCTGGCGCCACGCGCGCCGGGACCGGCCGCGCCGCCCTGGGCATCGGCGTTGGTGGCGGTGCGATGGTGATACCAGTACCAGCCGCCGCCGGCCAGCAGCACGATCAGCGCGGCGGCGATCAGTTTGCGGCGGTGCGAGACCGGCTTGCCGGACGGTGGCAGCTTAGCCTGTTGATTTTCTTCGGGGTTGGCCATGACCGGTTCCTGGGATGCGACGCGACGAAACGCGTTGTTCGATATTCGGGGTGGAAGAGGCAGAAGTATGCCGCAATGCCATCGGCATATGCCGCTAAGGGCACGTGGCGGCACGTCGTGCCGGCTGCTTCAGGTCGGTGCCGCGCGCTCCGGCGGCGCCGGTGGCAGCAAACATAAGCGAAGCATAATGCGCCTTGATTCCGTCGATGTTTCATTGCCGACGGCCTTTCTTACAGATCATTACCAGTGGCCCGGGTGTAATGCCCTGAAACAATTCGCCCGGATTGCCGCGCCCAGCCTAGCTATCATCTGCTTATGCGAGCCAATCAGCCTACCCAGATCCTGGTCGTCGACGACGATCCAGAACTCCGCGACCTGCTGCGCGAATACCTCAGCCAGCAAGGTTTTGCCGTGTCGGTCCTGCACGATGGCGAAGGTTTGCAGGCGCGCCTGGAGCGCGAGCGTCCGGCCCTGATCGTGCTGGACCTGATGATGCCCAAGGTCGACGGCCTCACCGCGCTACGCAACCTGCGCGCCAAGAACGACGATATCCCGGTGATCCTGCTGACCGCCCGCAGCGACGAGATCGACCGCATCGTGGGCCTCGAGATCGGCGCCGACGACTACCTCGGCAAGCCGTTCTCGCCGCGCGAATTGCTGGCGCGCATCAATGCCGTGCTGCGCCGCAAGCTGGCGCGCCCGGCATCCGCGCCGGAGGACCGCGAGGGACTGACCTTCGGGCCGTTCCGCGTGAATTTCCGCCAGCGCTCGCTGGTGCGCGGGGGCGAGGCCGTACCGATCAGCGACACTGAATTCGCGCTGCTCAAGCTGCTGCTGACGCACCCGCTGGAAGTGCTCTCGCGCGAGCGCGTCGTGGAGCTGATGTACGGCTCGGCGAGCGGCATCAGCGACCGCGGCATCGACGTGCAGATCTGGCGCCTGCGCCGCCTGCTCGACGAAGACGCGCAGCGGCCGCGCTATATCCAGACCGTGCGTGGCCGGGGCTATACCTTCGTGCCCGACGAAGCCGACGACATACCACGATGAAACTGCGCATCGATACCCTGTTCGGCCGCATCGCACTGCTGATCGCCGCCGTGCTGGTGCTGAGCCACTTCTCCTGGCTGGCAATCCTGCGCATGGACCGCCGACAGCAGCAAGTGGACTATTCGGTCGAGCAGATGCTGTTCCAGTTCGACAGTATCCAGCGCGCGCTCGCCGCTAAGCCGCCCGCGCCGCTGCCCAGCCTGGTCGAGGTGGCCAGCGAAGCCAGCGCGGCGGAGCACACCGTGGCGGCCAAGGGCCGCGCGCGGCGCCTGGTCGAGCAGTTCGCGCTGCGCCTCCCGGCCGGCAGCAAGGTGCGGCTGGAGGAGGAGGAAACCTCGCGCATCTGGGTCAAGCTGCCGCAGCGCCAGGACTGGATAGCCATGCCGGTGCTGTGGGTGCTCAACCCGCCCCCGGACAACCGCCTGGTGCCGGGCGTGATCCTGGTGGTCGGCGTGGCCATGGCGGTGGCACTGCTGATCGCCTGGCAGATCCAGCGCCCGGTGCGCGACATGGCGGCGGCGGCCGAGCAGCTGTCGCGCCAGCACAGCGTTGAGCCGCTGCGCGAGCGCGGCCCGCACGAGCTGCGCCAGCTGATCGTGCGCTTCAACCGGATGATGGCCGACCTGACGCGCATCGACCAGGAGCGCAACACCATGCTGGCCGGTATCGCGCACGATCTGAAGACCCCGCTGGCGCGGCTGCGCCTGCGCGCGGAGATGCTCGCCGATCCCAAGGCGGCGGCCGGCGTGACGCGCGATGTGGAATCGATGTCTGCCATCGTCGAGCAGTTCCTCACCTTCGCGCAGAGCGGCGAGCCGGCCGCGCGTCCGGTCCAGGTTGACCGCCGGCTCGGCGAACTGGCCGCTTCGCTGGCAGAGCAGGACAAGACAGTGGAGCTGTCGCTGACGGCGGGCGAGGGCTTCCGGATGATCGCCACCCAGCTCGACCGCATTGTCGGCAACCTGGTCGACAACGCCTATTCCTACGGCGCGCCGCCGGTGCGCCTGGCCACCTCGCGCCAGGCCGACGGCTGGCACATGGTGGTGGAGGACGAGGGCGACGGCATCCCGCCGGACGCCATGGAGAAGGTCACGCTGCCCTTCGTGCGGCTGGACCCGGCGCGCGGCGGCAACGCGCATTCGGGCCTGGGGCTGGCTATCGTCGACCGGCTGGTACGCCAGGCCGGTGGCCGGCTGGTGCTGGAAAACCGGCCCGAAGGCGGCCTGCGGGTCGAGATGATCTTCCCGTTCGCGGCGCTGGCGCAGGCGGCCTGAGCGCCCCCGCCGCGCGGCACGGCGTACCAGACCTGGAACACTTCCGGCCGGATCGGCGGGCCTGCGTGCCGGTCCGGCCGCGCCGGTGCCGTGCGGGGCGCGCGCCGGCTCGCATGGTACAGAGATTGCTGCTCCTGACGGCTTTGCCCGCGCTGCCCGCCCAGGCGGCGCATCGTGCCGTTCCAGTCGATCAGGAGACGCATCATGGCAACTTTTGTCACCCTACTGAACTTCACCGATCAGGGGATCCGTACCGTAAAGGAAACAACCCGGCGTGCCGCCGCCGTTCGCGAAATGGCGAAGACCTGCGGTATCGAGATGAAAGACATCTATTGGACGCTCGGCAAATATGACCTCGTGGCGACCTTTTCCGCCCCCGACGAAGCCACCATGACCGCGTTTGGACTTTCCCTGGGCGCGGCCGGCAATGTTCGCTCGCAGACCCTGCGCGCCTTCTCCGCGGACGAGATGGATAAGATCCTTGCCAAGATGCCGTGAACGGGTCGCTCCGACCCGCGGCCCCCATGAAAAAGCCCGCGCGAAGCGGGCTTTTTCATGGGGGCTGGCGAGGCGGCGCGTCAGCTTGCTTTTTTCTTGTCGCCGATCCGGCTTTCCTTGCCGGCCAGGAGGTTGCCGATGTTCTGGCGATGGCGCACCACCAGCAGCACGCCGATCGCGAAGACCGCGCCGGCGATCACGTCGATGCCCGACATCAACACGTAGAAGAATGGCGCGAACACCGCCGACACCAGCGCGGCCAGCGATGAATAGCGGAAGAAGAAGGCGATGATCAGCCAGGTGGCCAGCGTGCCCAGTCCCAGCAGCGGGTCGATGGCGAACAGGATGCCGGCCGCGGTCGCCACGCCCTTGCCGCCGGCGAAGCCGAAGAACACCGGGAACAGGTGGCCCAGGAAGACCGCCACCGCCGCCAGCGCGACGCCGGTGTCGCCGATGCCGTAGGCCGGCCCGAAATGCTGCGCGAGCCAGACCGCCAGCCAGCCCTTCAGCCCGTCGCCGATCAGCGTCAGCACCGCGGCTTTCTTGTTGCCGCTGCGCAGGACGTTGGTGGCGCCGGGATTGCCGGAGCCATAGGTATGCGGATCAGGCAGGCCCATGGCCTTGCTGACCACGACGGCGAAGGAGATGGAGCCGATCAGGTAGGCGGAAATAGCGAGAATCAGGTTGGCCATGTGGGAAACGGGAATTTGAGGCTGGGCGGATTGTAGCGCGGTCGGCGCCGGTTCAGTTCCGTGACTTCCCCAATACCGGAGCACCGTCTTTGCGGCACGGCCCGCCCGGGTGCTTTCAGTCGGGCAGCGCGCATTCCACCGCCACCGCACCCGCCAGCTCGGTCAGCACGCCGGGCGCGATGCTGACCAGATAGCCGCGCCTGCCGCCGTTGATATAGATCTTCTCCAGCGCCAGCACGCCGGCTTCCACATACACCGGCATGCGCTTGCGGGTGCCGAAGGGCGATGTCCCGCCCACCATGTAGCCGCTGTGGCGCTGCGCGACTTCCGGCTTGCATGGCTGCACGCTCTTGCGGCCGGTCTGGCGCGCCAGGTTCTTGGTGGAGACCGAGCAGTCGCCATGCATCAGCACGATCAGCGGCTGCGCCTTCTCGTCCTCCATGACCAGCGTCTTGACCACGGCGTGTTCCGGCACGCCGAGCTGGCGCGCCGATTCGCCGGTGCCGCCGTGCTCCACGTAGTCGTAGGCATGCTCGCCGAAGGCCACGCCATGTTGCCTGAGGAACTGGGTGGCAGGGGTTTCGGATACGTGTTTGGACTTGCTCATGATTCGGTGAACTGGCGGTTTCGTCGCTCAGCCGCGCGGGTGGTGATGCTGGTGCAGCTCGCGCAGGCGCTCGCGCGCGACATGGGTGTAGATCTGCGTGGTGGAGATGTCGGCGTGCCCTAGCAGCAGCTGCACCACGCGCAGGTCGGCGCCGTGATTGAGCAGGTGCGTGGCGAAGGCATGCCGCAGCGTATGCGGTGACAGCGGGGCGTGGATGCCGGCTTCGCGCGCATGGCGCTTGATCAGGTGCCAGAAGGTCTGGCGCGTCATGCCGTCGCCACGCTGGGTGACGAACAGCGCGTCGCAGGCGCGCTCGCCGAGCAGGGCGGGGCGGCCCTGCGCGAGGTAGCGGCGCAGCCAGTCGCCGGCTTCCGCGCCGAACGGCACGAGCCGCTCCTTGTTGCCCTTGCCGCCGACCACGCGTGCCACGCCTTCGTTGAGGCCGACCTCCACGGTCTTCATCTGCGTGAGCTCGGACACGCGCAGGCCGCTGGCGTACATCAGCTCGAGCATGGTGCGGTCGCGCAGGCCGAGCGGGGTGCCGGTGTCGGGCGCCTCGAGCAGGGCTTCCACCTGCGCTTCGCTCAGCGTCTTGGGAAAGCGCGGCGGCTGCTTGGCCGGGCGCAGCAGCAGGCAGGGGTCTGCGGTGATCATGTGCTCGCGCAGCGCCCACTGGAAGAAGCGCTTGAACACCGTGAGCCGCCGGTTGGCCGACGATGCGCGCGTCTCCAGGTGGCGCGAGGCGATGTAACCACTGAGGGCTTCGTCGTTCACCTCGAGCAGCGCGCACACCGCATTGGCATGCAGCCAGCGCGAGAGCAGCGCGAGATCGCGCCGGTAGGCGTCGATGGTGTTCTGCGAGAGGCCGTCCTCGAGCCAGAGCGCATCGCAGAAACGGCCGACCAGGTCGAGGTCGGCCAGCAGCGCGGCTTCGTCAATGGTTTCGTCGATGGCGTCATCGCTGGCTTCGTCGCCCGCGTGGGCGGCGCCGCCGCGGGCGACGTCCGTGTCGTCGGTGGGGAGTCCGCTCATATCAGCAGCACGCCTTCGTGGCGCAACAGCCAGCGCTTGGTCTCGAGCAGGTAGCCATCTTCGCTGTGGTGGGCGAAGCCGCCGAGGCCGCCGGCGCCGACCACGCGGTGGCACGGGATCACCAGCGGGAACACATTGGAGCCGCACGCTTGCCCGACCGCGCGCGGTACGCTGGCGATGTCCCGCGCCATCGCGCCGTAGGTGGTGGTCTTGCCGCGCGGGACCGCGGCGATGGCCTGCCACACGCGGCGCTGGAACCCGGTGCCCGCCGGCGCCAGCGGCACATCGAGAGGGGCGTCGGGATCGGCGTAGTAGGCCTCGAGCTGCCGCGCCAGGCGTTCTGCGACGGCGCTGGCGGGCGCGATGAGGGGCATGCTGTCCGGCAGGTAGACGATCTCGCGGATCAAGTCACCCTCGGTGCGCACGCCGACCTTGCCGAAAGGCGCGGCGAGGATGGCGTCGAAAATGGAATGCATGGTTGGCCGGGCGGGATGCAGGGACGGAACGGATGGCCTTGCGGGCCATTCCGGATTCTAGTGCATGGCGCCGCCGCAATGAAAAAGGGCTTCCCTCGGGAAGCCCTTGCGTTGCCGGCAGGGATAGCCTGTCGCGTGTTGTCTCTCCTTCCCATTTCGTCGGAAATGGGCGCAAGACCTTCCACGGCGCAGGCTTGCCTGGCTTGCCTTGCGCTTACTGTTCGAGCTTGATGTTCTGCACCTTCACCAGGTTCTTCATCTTGTCGAACTCCTTCTTGATCTCGGCCGCGTGCTGCGCCGGCGTGTTGCCCGACGGCTCGGCGCCGGCGGCGCGCAGGCGCTGCTGGAAGTCCTTGTCCTGCAAGGCCTTGACGGCGGCGTCGTTGAGCTTCTTGATGACGTCGTCAGGCGTGCCGGCCGGGGCCACCAGGCCGTACCAGGCGGGGTCGTTCGGCTCCTTCAGTCCCATTTCGCCGAAGGTAGGCACATCGGGCAGCGAGTCCAGGCGCTTGTTCCACGCCACTACGATCGGGCGCAGCTTGCCGGCCTTGATATAGGGCATCGACGAGGGCAGGTTGTCCACCATGATCGGCACCTGGCCGGCCAGCACGTCGTTCAGCGCGGGACCCGCGCCGCGGTAGGGGATATGGACCATGAAGGTCTTGGTCGAGACCTTGAACTGCTCGCCCAGCATGTGGCCGAAGGCGCAGGTGCCCGAAGTGGCGAACGAGTATTTGCCCGGGTGCGCCTTGAGCGCGGCCAGGAACTCCTTGTAGTCCTTGGCAGGGAAGTTCGGGTTGACCGCGATCACATTGGCCACGTTGGCCAGGTTGGTGATGGGCTTGAAGTCCTTGATGGGGTCGTAGGACAGCTTGGGATTGCAGGCCGGGTTGACCGCCATCGTCGATACGGTGGAGATGCCGATGGTGTAGCCGTCCGGCGGCGACTTGGCGATGGCGTCCGCGCCGATCGAGCCGCCCCCGCCGGCGCGGTTCTCCACCACCACCGGCTGGCCCAGGATGCGGCTCATCTGGTCGGCCGCGCCGCGGCCCACGATATCGGTGGTGCCGCCCGGGGCGAACGGGATGATCAGGCGGATCGGCTTGGTCGGAAAGCTCTGTGCCTGCGCGACCGACGCGGCGACTGCCAGACTCAGGGCCAGTGCAATCTTGCTTGTGTGCATGAGATCGTGTTTCCCATCAAAGACCGGGCGGGGATATCCGCCCAAGGTGAAGAACGCCGGCCAGGCACCCGCGGTGGCGGGGCGGTGTGGCCGGCGGCGTGAGTTGTGGCGGCGGGCCGTGCGGCGTTGCCGGTCCGCCGGCGTTCAGCCGCCCAGGAGCCCGCGCTTGAGATCCCGGTCGACCGGATGGTCGCCCAGGAAGATGCGCAGCACGGCCTGGTAGAAGTCCTCGCCCGGAATTGCCCTGCCGCGTGGCGTGCCGTTGATGGCGACCACGGTGCCGCCGTCGGGCGAGAAGTCGAAGTCGATCACGTCGCCTTTGCGGGCGGTGCCCATCTGCTCCATGGTCTGGCGTAGCTGGAGCATGCGGTCCGACAGGCGCAGCACCTGCATCTCGCTGTGATTTTCGCGGATGCCCTGGTTGAGCGCCTTGAAGAATGCCTCCGACCTTACCTCGCGCAGCGGCCGGATCTGCAGCCGCTTGGGGCCGGGCACACCCAGCACCACGGTGGCGTTGCGGGCTTTCTCCGGCAGGTAGAGCGCGGCCACGTAGCCCTTGATGACAAAGCCAGAGCGCAGGCCGGTGCCGTTGAGCTGCAATTCCTTGCCGCCCACGCGGGTTGCGTCGTCGATGCGCATGCCCTCGATCTCGCCGGCGCGCGCGTGCGGCGCCGGCAGGGCCAGCGCCGCGCCTGCGCACAGGACGAGCGCCAGCTGGCTTGCGCGATGGCGCAGCAGGGCGCGCGCGGACGGGGTACGACGGGGCAACATGAGGCGTGGACGGTACGACGGAACGTGCCATATTGGGCGAATTCTGGAACAATACCAATTGGTATCTGCCCTAGTCGGCACATGACGATGCCATCCTTCCGTCCCTTCCCATGGCCGGAACCTGGCCGCCACCGGCGCGGCGGCCATCACGAAAAATAAAACGAGACAATGTCTTTTGCCTTGCTGCTGGTGCCGGATTTCAGCCTCATCCTGATTGGCTGGCTGCTGGTGCGCTACACGTCGTTCGACCGCGCGTTCTGGTCCGGCGTCGAACGCCTTGTGTACTTCGTCCTCTTCCCGGCGCTGCTGCTGCAGTCCACCAACAGCGCCAAGTTCGACTTTTCGTCGACTTCGGCCATGCTCGGGCTGGCCGTGATGACCACTGCCTTCGGCATGGCTGGCGGATACGCGGCCAAGTGGGCGCTGCGGCCCGCGCCGGTCGACTTCGCCTCCGGCCTGCAGACCGCCTTCCGCTTCAATTCCTATATCGGGCTGGCGCTGGCCGCGCGCCTGGGCGGCAGCGAGGGCCTGGCCATGATGGCGGTGATCGTCGGCTGCACGGTGCCGCTGTGCAATGTGGTGGCGGTCTGGGCCCTGGCCCGTCACGGCGAGGCGCGCGTGTGGCGCGAAATCGCGCGCAACCCGCTGATCCTGGCCACCGCGGGCGGCTTGCTGACCAACCTGCTGGGCCTGCATCCGCCGGAGGTACTGGCGACGACGCTGACGCGGCTGGGCTCGGCATCGACCGCGCTGGGGCTGATCACGGTGGGCGCCGGGCTGCAGATGCGCGGCGCCTCCGGCGCGGTCGGGCCGATGGCGTGGTGGAGCGGGGTCAAGCTGCTGGCAATGCCGTGCTTTGCGTGGGCGGTGGGGCGGATGCTCCCGCTGACGGAGCTGCAGTCGCAGATCGTGGTGCTGTTCGCTTCGCTGCCGACGGCGTCGAGCGCCTATATCCTGGCCGTGCGCATGGGCGGCAACGGGCCGATGGTGGCGGCCACCATCTCCGTGATGACCATCGCCGCCATCGTCACGACGCCGTTCTGGCTGTCGCTGGTCAGTTAGCCGGCTCAATCCGCGATGCAGGCCGGCGCGTCGGCGCCCACATCCTGCGCCAGCGCCCAGCCGATATGCTCGCGCACCAGCGGGCTGGCGTCGGCCTGGCGCGCGCCGAGCGCGGCGCGGATGCGCGCGGCGAGGGCGGCGTCGCCGGTCTCGCAGGCTGCGCGAAGGCTGTTGCCCAGGCCCACCGCCAGGTTGCGCAGCCAGCGCTCGTGGCCGATGCGGCGGATCGGGCTGCCTTCGAGTCGCTGGTTGAACTCCGTTTCCGTCCAGCCGAACAGCGTGACCATGTCGGGCGCCCCGAAGCCATTGCGCACGTCGAAGTCAGGCAGCGTCGCGCGGTGGGCAAACTTGTTCCAGGGACAGGCCAGCTGGCAATCGTCGCACCCGTACACGCGGTTGCCCATGGGGGCGCGCAGCGGCTCGGGGATGGCGCCCTTGTGCTCGATCGTCAGGTAGGAAATGCAGCGGCGCGCGTCGAGCCGGTACGGTTCGAGGATGGCCTGGGTCGGGCAGATGTCGATGCAGCGGCGGCAACTGCCGCAATGGGGCTCCAGCGGCTGGTCGGCGGGAAAGGGCACGTCGACCAGGATCTCGCCGAGGAAGAACATCGAGCCGCCGTCCCGGTCCAGCAGCAGCGTATGCTTGCCGCGCCAGCCCAGTCCGCCCTGCGTGGCCAGCGCCACCTCCATGACCGGCGCGGAGTCGGTAAAGACCCGGTAGCCGAACGGGCCGATGGCGGCTTCGATGCGGCTGGCGAGCTGCTGCAGGCGGTTGCGCAGCACCTTGTGGTAGTCCCGGCCGCGCGCATAGAGCGAGATCACCGCGGTGGCGGGATCGTCCAGCCGGGCCAGTTCGTGGCCGCGCCAGTCGGCTTCGCCGGAAGCCGGCAGGTAAGGCATGCGCGCCACGATGGCGCGTACCGTGCCGGGCACGAGTTCGGCTGGGCGGGCGCGCCGCAGGCCGTGGTTGGCCATATAATCCATGTCGCCGTGGTAGCCCTGTGCCAGCCACGCCATCAACCCCGCTTCCGCCCGGCTCAGGTCGACTTCGGCGATGCTGACCGCGTCGAAGCCCAGTTCCGCGCCCCACGTCCGGATCGAGCGCGCCAGCGCATCCAGCCGCGCGGCGTCCGCACGGGCGCCGCCGCTGGCGGGAGGAGGTTGGGTGGCGGCTGGCGCCTGGGTTGCACGGTCGATCATTCCCGAATTGTACGCAATGCCCTTGCTCGAAGAACGCACCTTGATCCTGCCAGACGAAGCCGCCACCGCGCGGCTGGGCGCGGCACTGGCCGGCGCGGCGCGCGCGTTGCCGCCGCAGACCGTGCACCTGCAGCTGTCGGGCGATCTTGGCGCGGGCAAGACCACGCTGTCGCGCGCGATCCTGCGCGCGCTCGGCCATCAGGGCAAGGTCCGCAGCCCCACCTACACGCTGTGCGAGCCGTACGCGGTCACGCGCGCGGATGGCTCGCCGCTGACCGTCTACCACTTCGACCTGTACCGTTTCGCCGATCCGGAGGAATGGGCCGATGCCGGGTTCCGCGACTGTTTCGCCGAACCCGCCGTCAACCTGGTCGAGTGGCCGGAGAAAGCCGGCCGGCTGCTCGGGGAACCCGACCTTCACTTGTTGCTCCAATCGGACACAAGCGACGCCGACGATGCTGCGGAGCGTCGGATGGTTACGCTTCGTGCCTATACTCAGACTGGACTTACCCTGCTTTGCGCATGCTGATCAAGCGACTCGCTACCGACCGTCCCGATGAATTGTTGCTGGCCCGCCGTAAATGGCTGGCGCAGTGTCTCAAGGCCGGCGCCGGCAGCGTGGTGCTGACGCTGGCGGGGCCTCAGATCGCCTTCGGCGCCGGCATCGTGGCCGTGCGCGTCTGGCCCGCCGAGGAATACACCCGCGTCACCATCGAGTCCGATGCGCCGCTGGCCGCCGTGCACCAGATGGTCCACGGCCCCGACCGCCTGGTGGTGGACATCGATGGCCTGGACCTGTCGCCTACGCTGCGCGAACTGGTGGCCAAGGTCACCTCCAATGACCCCTATATCCAGACCGTGCGCGTCGGGCAGAACCGCCCGCGCGTGGTGCGGCTGGTGTTCGACCTGAAGGAAGACGTCTCGCCGCAGGTGTTTACGCTGGCGCCGATCGGCAGCTACCGCAACCGCCTGGTGTTCGATCTCTACCCGGTCAACCCGCCCGATCCGCTGTGGAAGCTGGTGCGCGACACCGAGGACAAGCAGCGCCGCTTTGCCGCGACGCCGCCGCCGGCGGGCGCCGATGGTGTGTCCGGCGCGCCCGCCACGGGCGAGGAAGATGCCATCGGCGCGCTGGTGCGCAAGTTCGACGACAAGGGCGCCAATCCGGTGCCGGCCCTGCCGCCGATGGCGGCGAACCGGCCCAGGCCGCAGGCGCCCGCCACACCGCCCACGGCAGGCGCGCCGCCCGTGCCGCCGCTGGCGCAGAACAATGCGCCGCCCGCGCTGCCGGCCAACAATGCGCCGGCCGACCGGCCCTTCAAGATGCGCCGCCTGCTGACGGTGGCGATCGACCCGGGCCACGGCGGCGAAGACCCCGGCGCCACCGGCGCGTCCGGTTCGCGCGAGAAGGACGTGGTGCTGCAGATCGCGCACCGCCTGCGCGCCAAGATCGACGCGCAGCCCAATATGCGGGCCATGATGACGCGCGACGCCGATTTCTTCGTGCCGCTGAACGTGCGCGTGCAGAAGGCGCGCCGCGTGCAGGCCGACCTGTTCGTGTCGATCCACGCCGATGCCTTCCTGTCGCCGGAAGCCAAGGGGGCCTCCGTGTTCGCGCTGTCCGAGCGCGGCGCGTCGAGCAGCGCGGCACGCTGGATGGCCAACAAGGAGAACGCCTCCGATCTGATCGGCGGCGCCAACATGGGCAACAAGGATGCCCAGGTCGCGCGCGTGCTGCTGGACCTGTCCACCACCGCGCAGATCAACGACAGCCTGCAGGTGGGCAAGGCGGTGCTCGCGGAAATCGGCGGCATCAACAGGCTGCACAAGGGCAGCGTGGAGCAGGCGGGCTTTGCCGTGCTGAAGGCACCGGACATTCCCTCGATCCTGGTCGAGACCGCCTTCATCAGCAACCCCGAAGAGGAGCGCAAGCTCAACGACGAGAACCACCAGGAGCAGCTGGCCAACGCCATCCTGCGCGGCATCCGCAATTACTTCGCGCGCAATCCGCCTCTGTCGAAGAATCCGTCGGTGTAGGGCGGGGAGCCGCCGGAAGGCAGCCAGAAAGCAAAATGGCCGGCATCCGCCGGCCATTTTGCCTTGTGCGCGAAGACTCTTGTGCGCGAAGACTCTTGTGCGCGAAGACTCTTGTGCGCGAAGACTTACGCGCGTGCGGTGGCGCCATCGGGGAGCGCGTCGCGGTTGGCGTAGCGCGAGGCGATCACCGAGCAGACGATCAGCTGCAACTGGTGGTAGACCATCAGCGGCAGCACCAGCAGGCCCAGCGCCGGATGGCCGGCGAACAGGATCTTGGCCATCGGGATGCCGTTGGCCAGGCTCTTCTTGGAGCCGCAGAACACCGCGGTGATCTCGTCTTCCACCGAGAAGCCCAGGCGGCGCGCGGTGAAGGTGGTGGTGGCCAGGATCACCAGCAGCAGCACGGCGGCCAGGACCATCACCGCGCCGATGGTTTCCCAGTTGTACTTGCGCCACAGGCCGGCGGCGGTGGCGTCGCAGAACGAGGAATAGACGATCAGCACGATCACGCCGCGGTCGATCTTGTTGGTGACCTGCTTCTTCTTGGCCAGCCAGCTGGCGATCAGCGGGCGGGCCGCCTGGCCCAGTGCGAACGGCAGCAGCAGTTGCAGCGCCACGCCCATCAGCGCCTTGCCCAGCGGCATGGAGGCGCCGCTGGCGCTGATCACCAGGCCCATCAGCAGCGGGGTGGCGGCCATGCCGATCAGGCCGGAGATGGTGGCGTTGAAAATGGCGCCGGGCACGTTGCCGCGCGCCATCGATGTCATCGCCACCGAGGACGATACCGTCGACGGCAGCGCGCACAGGTAGAACACGCCCAGCAGCAGCTCGGCGGGCAGCATATGGCGCAGGCCGAACATCAGCGCCAGCCCGACCACCGGGAAGACGATATAGGTGAAGGTCTGCACGAACGCATGCAGGCGCCAGTGACGCGCGCCGGCCACCAGCTTGTCGCGCGACAGCGCCGCGCCGTGCAGGAAGAACACCAGCGCCACGCCCAGATTGGTGACAAGGCCCAGGTGCAGCGGACCGTCGCCGGTGCCGAGCTGGGGCGCCAGCAGCGCGATGCCGATGGCGGTGAGCATGATCAGGACGAAACCGTCGATCAGGTCGTAGATTTTCTTGAAGGGTGAGAGGATGGCGGACATGACAGCAGTGTTGGATAAGGGTTTCGCCTAGTATTGGACGCCACCGCAGCCTAGAATGCAAATTCATTTATCGCATTCATTGATCTCATAAACGCATGAATTACACATTGCGCCAGTTGCGGGTGTTCCTCGCCGTGGTCGGGCACGGCAGCTTCAGCCGTGCCGCTGATGCCGTGGGGCTGACCCAGCCCGCCGTCAGCCGGGGCGTGGCTGAGCTGGAAGAAGCACTTGGCGTGCGCTTGCTCGACCGGACCACGCGCGAAGTGGTGGTGACCGAGGCGGGCCAGGCGCTGGCGCCGGCCATCGAGCGCCTGCTAGGCCAGCTCGACGACACACTGGAAGAAACACGCCAGCTGGGGGAGCGCTATCGCGGGCGGGTCGTGATTGCCAGCGCACCCACGATCTCGGCGCGCCTGATGCCGCTTTACGTCTCCGCCTGCGCGCGCCAGTACCCGGACATCCGCCTGAGCGTGCGCGATAACGTGCAGGCCGACGGGCTCGAGCAGATCCGTGCCGGCGCGGTGGATTTCGGCGTGCTGATCGACCCGCTGGCGCGCGAGGGGCTGACCATCGCGCCGCTGGCCACCGACCCGTTCTGCTTCGTCTGCCGGCGCGACCATCCGCTGGCCAGCGCGGAGTCGGTGCCCTGGAGCGCGCTGGACGGCATGCCGCTGGTCCTGCTGGATTTCGCCTCGGGCAGCCGGCCGCTGATCGACCGCATCTTCGCCAGCCACGGCGTGGCGCCGAGCGTGGTGCAGGAGCTGGGGCATTCGGCCAGCGTGTTCGGCATGGTCGAGGCCGGCATCGGCGCCTCGGTGCTGCCGTCGTTCTCGCTGCCGCTGCCGGCGGCGTCGCCGCTGGTGTGGCGCCCGCTCACGCCGCGCGAGGAGCGGCGCATCGTCATGGTGTGCCGCGAGGACCGCTCGCTGTCGCCCTCCGCGGCGGCGGTCTGGCAGATGGTGCAGAGCCTGCCGCTGCCGGCCGAGCCCGCCATGCCGTAGGCTGGTTGGGCCCGGCCGGCGTTCAGGCGCGCGTCGCCGTCACCATCACGGCCTCCAGCGCAAAACTGCCGTCAGCCTGCACAAGATAGTGGTCGCGGACTTCCGCCGGCGCCAGCTGCCACAGGTGCCGGATGGCCGCCACCGCCACCTCGGGCGTGCGCATGCGCTGCACCCAGCTGGCGAATTCCAGTTCGATCCGCCACACCGGCGACACGCTGGCCGCGAAGCCGGCGGTCGCCAGCATCGCCAGCCAGGCGCGGCCGGTGTAGTCGCGGATATGGGAAGGATCGCGCAACAGTTCCACCGACTGCAGCCAGGTGTCGAGCAAGGGATCCTCGGCGCCGGCGATATCGATCAGCACGACCCTGCCGCCGGGCTTGAGCACCCGGTGCATCTCGGCCAGCGCCGCCGGCACGTCGCGCCAGTGGTGGGCGCTCATGCGCGAGATCACGGCGTCGAAGCTGGCATCCTCGAACGGCAGCGATTCCGCCGCACCCTGGCGCGTGACGATATTGCCCAGGCCCTTGTCGCGCGCGGCGGCTTCCACCACCGCCAGCATCTCGGCCGAGAGATCGTAAGCCGTCACTTCGGCGGCGGCGCCCGCCGCGGCAAAGCTGGCGTGGCCGGCGCCACAACCCAGGTCGAGCACGCGCGCCGCGGGGATGTCCGCCAGCGCCCGCGCCAGCTGCTGCAGGTCCGCGCCCTGGGCGTGGACCGCGCTGGTGAGGTAGGCGCTGGCGGTCGCGCCGAACTGGGCGGCGACAAGGTCTTGTTGTTGCATGGGGTTCTCCTGGCGGCGCTGGCCGCTGGTGGGTTCTGGTGACCGGGGACCGGGAATCTGGAGGCCACCCGGCGGGACTTGCCCTTCAGGTGGCTTCGACGTACTGTAGCAGGCTGTTTTCCCGGTACAAGTCACCGATTTATCCTGGTATAAAACGCACCAGCTTCTACTGGATACCGACCAGGGCCTGCCCCGACGACCTGATGAACGACACCACGCCACTTGCAGAAGCCGCTGCCCCGAATGACGCCGCCAGTGAGCGCGAGCTAACCCGCGAAGCCGTGCTCGGGCGTTTCCTGCGTGCGCACCGCGAGCGGCTGGCACCGTCCGAAGTCGGCCTGGCCCCGGGCCGGCGGCGGCGCACGCCGGGCTTGCGCAGGGAAGAGCTGGCGCAACTGGCGGGGCTGAGCGCCACCTGGGTGACATGGCTGGAGCAGGGGCGCCCGGTAGCGCTGTCCGCGCGTGCGCTGGACGGCCTGGCGGGCGCGCTGCGGCTGTCGCGTGCCGAACGTGCCTATCTGTTCGAGCTGGCCGGCCGCCGCGACCCGATGCAGGCACAGGACACGCACGTGCCGGCGACCGTGATGGCGAGCGTGGAAGCGATCAGCGGCCCGGCCTACCTGCTGGACCGGCAGTGGAACGCACTGGTGTGGAATGCCGCGGCGGCGGACCTGTTCGTGGGATGGCTGGACGACGCCAGCAGTGAGCGCAACCTGTTGCGCAGCATGTTCCTGTCGCCGGGGCTGCAGGCGCTGGTGGAAGACTGGCCGCACCGGGCGGCCCGGCTGGTGGCGGAATTCCGCGCCCACAGCATCCGCCATGCCGAAGATCCACCCACGCGGGCGCTGGTCGAGGGCCTGCTGGCCGAAAGCCCGGCCTTTCGCGCGGACTGGGTCTCGCAGGATGTGGAGGAGCGGCAGGGCGGCCGCCGCGGTTTCCTCCATCCGCGGCGCGGCTTGCTGCATTTCGAGCAGCTCACGCTGGTGCCGGCCGCCGCGCCGGGATTGACGCTAGTGATGCTGATGCCGGCGCACAGCGCCGGCTGAACTTACTTCGGCTGCATGCGGATGGCGCCGTCGAGCCGGATCACCTCGCCGTTGAGCATGGTGTTGCCGAGGATGGCGCCGACCATCTTGGCGTACTCGGCCGGGCGGCCCAGGCGCGGCGGGAACGGTACCATCTTGCCGAGCGCGTCCTGCACTTCCTGCGGCATGCCCAGCAGCATCGGCGTCTCGAAGAGGCCGGGCGCGATGGTCATGCAGCGCACGCCGTCGCGCGACAGGTCGCGCGCGATGGCCAGGGTCATGGCCACCACGCCGCCCTTGGAGGCGGCGTAGGCGGCCTGGCCGATCTGGCCGTCGAAGGCCGCCACCGAGGCGGTATTGACGATCACGCCGCGCTCGCCTTCGGCGTCGGGCGTGTTCTGCACCATGGCCGCGGCAGCCAGCCGGATCATGTTGAAGGTGCCGATCAGGTTGACGCGGATGGTCTTGTCGAAGGCGTCGAGCGGGTGGGGGCCGTTCTTGCCGACCGTCTTGTTGGCGGTGGCGATGCCGGCGCAGTTGACCAGCCCGGCCAGGCGGCCGAGCGCGGTGGCGGCGGCCACCACGGCCTGTCCATCGGCCTCGCTGGTGACGTCGCAGCGCACGAAGCGCCCGCCAAGCTCGGTGGCCAGCGCCGCGCCGGCGGCTTCGTTGAGGTCGGCGATCACGACCTTGCCGCCGGCCGCGGCCAGCATGCGGGCGCTGCCTTCGCCCAGGCCCGACGCGCCGCCGGTGACGATGAATACGTTGTCGCGGATTTCCATGCCTGTCTCTCTCCTTCGATCTCGGGGTTCGGAATTTGCAATGCCGTTGGATCGGCATGTTGGCATAACGTTTACGTAAACGTCAATCGAGAGTCAGCGATGGTCGTCCCGCCGGCATCGCCGGCATCGCCCGCACGCCGGCGCCGCAAATGAAAAAGGCAGCCCGAAGGCTGCCTTTTCCCGGTGGCGCGGCGCGGGCGCCGCTGCTGCCGCTTACTTCAGTGCGTCGAACACGCGCGCGGTGATGTCGTCCACGCTGCCCACGCCCGCGATCTTGCGATACTGCGGCGGCGCGACCTTGGCGGTGCCATCGCCCTCGGCGGCCCACTTGGAGTAGTAGTCCACCAGCGGACGGGTCTGCTGCGAGTAGACGTCCAGGCGTTTCTTGACGGTCTCTTCCTTGTCGTCGTCGCGCTGGATCAGCGGCTCGCCGGTGACATCGTCGAGGCCTTCGGCCTTGGGCGGGTTGTACTTGACGTGATAGGTACGGCCCGAGGCTACGTGTGCCCGGCGGCCGCTCATGCGCTCGATGATGGCGTCGAACGGCACGTCGATCTCCAGCACGTAGTCGATCGCCACGCCCGCTTCCTTCATGGCTTCGGCCTGGGGAATGGTGCGCGGGAAACCGTCGAACAGGTAGCCACCCTTGCAGTCGGCCGCCTGCAGGCGATCCCTGACCAGGCCGATGATGATGTCGTCAGACACCAGGCCACCTGCGTCCATCACCTTCTTGGCTGCCACGCCGAGCGGCGTGCCTGCCTTCACCGCCGCGCGCAGCATGTCGCCGGTGGAGATTTGCGGGATGCCGAACTTCTCGCAGATGAACTGGGCTTGCGTGCCTTTGCCGGCGCCGGGCGCGCCCAACAGGATCAAACGCATTTACGGGTCCTCAGAGTTTTGAATCTGGTAAGGCGGGGGATAGAAGGAGGGTAACGCCGAAACTTGACGCGAGGCTTACCGCGCCGCAAGTGCGGCACGCCTCGGATCGGAGTCTGGTCTGTTGACGGCCGGTACGCTGTTGGCCGCTACCGATGGCGGCGGACGGGTACCGGACGGGCTCGCTCTTTCATCTCCCACCGAGCCTTGGCCGGGCGCCTGGCGCCCGACGGCTCTGTATCGTCGAGCATTATGCCATGAGGCGGCGCGAAAACGGCCTGCAGCCGTGGTGAGAACTGTCATGACACTTGTGCCGGTGATGCCGTGCCGGTATCGGCGGCGGGCGGTCCGGCCCGCTCGGATGTGACTTCAGGGACCTTCCTGCGCCATCGACTGTGCCCACAGCGCGCGCACGCGCTCCAGGTCGGCCTGCGTATCGACACCCGGCGCGGGCGCGGCGGCGGTCTGCAGCACGCCGATGCGCTCGCCATGCCACATCGCGCGCAGCTGCTCGAGCGCCTCGGCCTGTTCCAGCGGCGCCGCCGCCAGCGTGGGGAAGCGCCGCAGGAAGCCGGCGCGGTAGGCGTACAGGCCGATGTGACGCAGCACCGGCATGCCCGGCAGCGCCACCTGGGCCGTGGCGGCGGCCTGCGCGGGGACACCGGCCCAGGCATCGCGCGCCCAGGGAATCGGCGCCCGCGAGAAATACAGCGCGCGTCCGGCGGCGTCGCACACCACCTTCACCACATTGGGATTGAAGACTTCGGCAATCTCGCCGATCGGATGGGCGGCGGTGGCGATGGCGCAATCGGCATGGTGCGCCAGGTGCAGCGCCACTTCGTCGATCAGGCCCGGCTCGATCAGCGGCTCGTCGCCTTGCACGTTGACCACGATGGCGTCATCGGCCAGGCCCAGCAGCGTGGCCACTTCGGCCAGGCGGTCGGTGCCGGACGGATGGTCGGAGCGTGTCAGCAAGGCCTCGATGCCATGCGCGGCGCAGGCGGCCGCCACTTCAGGCGCATCGGTGGCCACCACCGTACGCGCGGCGGAGCTCGCGTGGGCGCGTTCGGCCACGCGTACGATCATGGGCCTGCCGCCGATATCGGCCAGCGGCTTGTTGGGCAGCCGGGTCGAGGCCAGGCGGGCCGGAATGACGACAGTGAAGGCGGGCAGGGACATGGCGCGTGCTTGGCGTGCTTGGATGGCGTTCGATGGGCGTTCGATGCTTATTCGGGCGAGACCAGCCGGCCCGGCACGGTCTGGCGGGCCTCGTCGGCCAGCATCACGGGAATGCCGTCGCGGATCGGGTAGGCCAGCTTGTCGACCTGGCAGATCAGCTCCTGGGCGGCGCGGTCGTGTTCCAGCTTGCTCTTGCAGAGCGGGCAGACCAGGATTTCAAGCAGCCGGTTGTCCATCTCGTGTTTCCTTGGTGTGGCCTGCGGCGGCCGCTGCACCTGCCGCGCCGGAGGCGGACTGGGCATGCGCGGCGACAGCGCGGCGAATTTTGTCGATCAGGCCCGCGTCGATCACGGGCGTGGTGGGAACGACCCAGATCCGCGGATCGAGCGGGTCGCTGAGGCGCTCGCATTTTACGGCATCCTTCTCCGTGATCAGGATGGCGTCAGCCGCGCGCGCGACGGGATCGTCGGCGAAAGGGTCCTCGGCGAAGTCGTAATGGTCCGGCAGCGGCATGGTGTCCGGCTGCAGGCCGGCCGCGCGCAGGCTGGCGAAGAAGCGCTCCGGGTTGCCGATGCCGGCCGCGGCCAGCACGCGCTGCCCGGCGAACGCGGACAGCGGACGCGCCATGGTCGGGTCGGCCAGCTGCCAGGCTTCGTCCAGCTCCAGGCGCATGCCGTAGACCTCTGGCCGGGCCGGGCTGGCACGGAATTCCGGGTCATTGATCAGGGTGGCGTCGCGACGGCGCGACAGCGGCTCGCGCAGCGGGCCCGCCGGCAACAGGAAGCCGTTGCCGCCCATGCGCGCGTCGAACATCACGATCTCGAAGTCGCGCTGCAGCCGGTAGTGCTGCAGGCCGTCGTCGAGCAGCAGCACATTGACGCCGGGATGGGACACCAGCATGGTCTGGGCGCATAGCGCGCGGTCCGGGAAGACCCATACCGGCACATCGGCGGCGCGCGCGATCAGCAGCGGCTCGTCGCCGACGTCCTTGGCCTGCGAGGTCGGCTTGACCCGGCGCGGATGCCTGAGCTTGACGCCGTAGCCGCGCGAGACCACGCCCGGGCGCAGGCCGGCCTCAGCCAGCGCATGGGCCAGGGCGATCACGGCGGGGGTCTTGCCGGTGCCGCCCACCGTGACATTGCCGACCACCACCACCGGCATGGGCAGTCGCGTGGAGCGGTACCAGCCGCGCCGGTAGGCCAGGCGGCGCCAGCCGCTGACCAGGCCGAACACCCACGACAGGGGCAGCATCAGCCAGGCGAACCAGCCACGGCGCTGCCACTGGGCGGTCACGAAGTCGGCTAGGGCGTGGCGGGGAGCGGGCATGTGGCGTCGGGAAAGGACGGGCGGTAACGGTGAAAGGGGGGGCGCGAAAGAGAGCGCGGCATAACGCGGCACTCCGGGCGGGCCGCGGCGCGCAGCGTGTCGCGCCCGGCTTATCCAACCATTATGGGCACCTTGAGGCGCCCACGGCAAGGCCGGGGTTTGCCGGCCTTCGCGCAGCGCCGGCCCGGCGCCGGCTCAGCGCGCCTGCGAACTCTGCGTGGCGAAGGTCAGGCGCGACAGGCCGGCCAGGCGCGCGGCTTCCATGACATTGATCACCGACTGGTGGCTGGCCTGCGCGTCGGCATTGACGATCAGCACGGGCGGCTGGCCGCTGCCGGTACCTGCCACCTCGCGCAGGCGCGCGGCGAGGCTGGTCACGTCCTGCTGGTCCATGACCTGCTTGTTGATGGCGTAGACGCCCTTGGCCGATACCGTCACCACGATCTCGCCCGGGCGCTGCTGGGCCTTCTCGGCATCCGCGGTGGGCAACTGGACCTGGAGTTCGGTGTAGCGCGAATAGGTGGTCGTGATCATCAGGAAGATCAGGATCACGAGCAGGACGTCGATCAGCGGGATCAGGTTGATCTCGGGTTCTTCGCGCCTCTGGCGGGAACGGAAGTGCATGGCGGTCAGTAGCGCATTAGGCCCGGCGCTGCGGCAGGATGGCATCCAGGAACGCCGTGGCGCGGAATTCCAGCTCGGCCACGTAGTCGTCCACGCGGCGGCGGAAATAGCGCCAGAAGATCAGCGCGGGAATCGCGATGATCAGGCCGAAGGCGGTGTTGTAGAGCGCCACCGAGATGCCGTGCGCGAGCTGTTCTGGGCTGGCGCCGGAGCCGCCCTGGCTGCCAAAGATCTCGATCATGCCGATCACGGTGCCCAGCAGGCCCATCAGCGGCGCCACCGAGGCGATGGTGCCGAGCGCATTCAGGTAGCGCTCCAGCTCGTGCGCTACCGCGCGGCCGGCTTCTTCCACCACTTCCTTGGCAGCGTCGCGCGAGGTATGGGGCTGCAGCACGACGTGGCGCAGGCCCGCCGCCAGCACGCGGCCCAGTGGCGAATTCTGTTCGAGCGTGCTTACCACCTCGGGCGTGGCGCGGCGCTGGTGCGCCACCGTCAGCGCCTCCTCATACAGCCTGGGCGGCAGCACCTTGCTGCGCTTGAGGCTGAGGAACCGTTCGACGACCAGCGCCAGGGCGATGACCGAGGCGATCAACAAGGGCCAGATCGGCCAGCCGGCCGCTTGAATGATGGAAAACACGTGGAACCCCGAAATTCGACGGCTTGTTTGCAGGCCAGCCGCTGCAGCCGTACGCGCGCTGGCTCTGTTGGAAAAAATCAGGCGCCACTCTAACCCGCGGCGGCGTGGCGCGGCAAGACGCTGGACCGTGGTGTATCGGCGGCGCATCGCCGCAGCCTGGCGTCGCCCGGCGGGATGTCCACATCCAGGCGGGACAGTGCTGTGGATGGATTGTGGACAGCTGCCTGACAAGCCTGTCAGGTTATTGATTCAAAAGGAAAAATCCCTGGCAGCCTAAAAAACAGGCAGCCAGGTTGTGATGCGGACCTCCTTCCACGAGATGGAAACCGGCGGCGGTGGGGTTTACGGATGTCCACATAAAAGCAGGACAGGATTGTGGACCGGTTGTGGACAGCTGCCTGGAAACGACCCTAAGTCATTGAATGGAAAACCTATTTTATGTGCTGCTCAAATAATGTGCAGTGGGGGCCAGACAGGGCGGATAAGGGTCGTCGCGGGCACGAATCGCAAAAAAATCACCCATGTCTCTCATTTTCCACATTCGGCCGGGACAGGCTTGTGGACGGGTTGTGGAAAACTGGCTGGAAAACAGGATAAGTCATTGATTACAAATAAAACTAACTTTCCTGATTAAAAATTGGGCAGGGGGCGAAAAGCCTGCGGTTTCGTGACAGATTCGTGTCGGGCGACGTTTGTGATGCCGGGAGCCTTTTCCACGGCGACGCGACTGCTTTTCCGGATTGCCCACAGGCGCGTGGCCCCCGGCGGCAAAGTAATCCACAGGCAGGAGCCACACATTCAGGTTGTCCAGAGTTCCTGTGGATAACTTTGTGAACAAGCCGGGGGTGCAGCCGGTAAGTCGTTGACGCATAAGGGGTTTGCTTACATTGCCTAAAAAATAAGACGGAAGAAACCACATAAGAATCAAAGGCTTGTGTCAAGTCATGCGGCTTTGCGGGTCGCAGGGCCTCCTTGCACCAAGAGGCTTGACAGACCGGTTATGCTGTGGACATGTCAATTCCACGCCGCTTGCGCGGCCGCGCCGCATGCCCGAACCGCTGAACTTTTCGCGTGAATCACAGCCCATGGCACCCGGTGGCGGGCGCGAAGCCATTCCCGTCGGCGAGCTCAACCATGCCATCGCGCAGGTGCTCGAGCGCAACTTTCCGCTGACCTGGGTAAGGGGCGAAATCTCCAATTTCACGCGTGCTGCGAGCGGGCACTGGTACTTTTCGCTCAAGGACGCGCGCGCCCAGATCCGCTGCGTGATGTTCCGGGGGCGCAATCAGCATGTGGACTTTGCGCCGCGCGAAGGCGAGGCGGTGGAAGTGCGCGCGCTGGTGTCGATGTACGAGGCACGCGGCGAACTCCAGCTCGGCGTGGAGGCCATGCGCCGCGCCGGCATCGGCAATCTGTACGAAGCGTTCCTGCGCCTGAAGGAAAAGCTCTCGCAGGCCGGGCTGTTCGCGCCGGAACGCAAGCGTGCCGTGCCCGCCCACCCGCGCACCATCGGCGTGGTCACTTCGCTGCAGGCGGCGGCACTGCGCGACGTGCTCAGCACGTTGCGCCGGCGCGCGCCGCACGTGCCGGTGGTGGTCTATCCGGTGCCGGTGCAAGGCGCGGGCGCCGCCGACAAGATCGCCTCGATGATCGATCTGGCCAGCGCGCGCAATGAGTGCGATGTGCTGATCCTGTGCCGTGGCGGCGGCAGCATCGAAGACCTGTGGTCGTTCAACGAGGAAAGCGTGGCGCAGGCCATCGCGCGCTGCGCCGTGCCGCTGGTGTCGGGTGTCGGCCATGAGACCGATTTCACCATTGCCGATTTCGTGGCCGATGTGCGCGCCCCCACCCCCACCGGTGCCGCCGAGCTGGTCAGCCCGGACCGGGCCCACATGCTGATGCAGGCCATGCGCGCACGCCACGCACTGGCCCAGTGCATGCAGCGCCAGCTCGACCGCCGCGCCCAGAACCTGGACTGGCTGGCGCGCCGCCTGCGCAGCCCCCAGGCGCAACTGCAGGAGCGCCGCTCGCAGGTCGACAACCTCATGCGGCACCTGCGCAGTGCGCTGCGCGATACCGTGGCTGCCCAGCGTCACCGGCAGCAGGTGCTGGCCATGCGCTGGGCCGCCGGTCGCCCCGATCTGGCGCTGGCCCAGGCGGAGCTGCGCCGTGCCGCGCTGCGCATGCGCGACGCCACCCAGCGCCAGCACGAGCGCGCCGGCCAACGCTGGCAGCGCGCCGCCGGCGCGCTGGAGCTGCTGGCGCCGCAACGCACGCTGGAACGCGGCTACGCCGTGCTCATCGACCAGCGCGGGCGCGCGCTGCGCTCACCGTCCGAGCTGCGCGCCGGCAGCACCATCGAAGTCCACCTGGCCGAGGGCGTGGCCGACGCCGCCATCGCCAGCGTGCAGCCGCGGCTGGCAGATCTGTAGGCGCGCCGCGGGCGTCGGCGAGGCACCGACAGCAAGCGCATATCGATGAACCTAATATGATCGAGGGGGCTTTGTTTTCCGCGTTTGCGCGGGTCTGGCAAGTCCCCTACAATCGACAATTCCTGAGAATTACTGATCTTCAACCCCACAGAGACAGAACAATGGAACATACTCTCCCCCCGCTGCCCTACGCGCATGATGCGCTCGCTCCGCACATCTCCAAGGAGACCCTGGAGTTCCACCATGACAAGCACCACCAGACCTACGTCACCAACCTGAACAACCTGATCAAGGGCACCGAGTTCGAGAACTCGTCCCTCGAGGAAATCGTCAAGAAGTCCTCCGGCGGCATCTTCAACAACGCCGCGCAGGTGTGGAACCACACCTTCTACTGGGACTCGCTCAAGCCCAACGGCGGCGGCCAGCCGACCGGCGCACTGGCCGATGCCATCAACGCCAAGTTCGGCTCGTTCGACAAGTTCAAGGAAGAGTTCACCAAGACCGCAGTCGGCACCTTCGGTTCGGGCTGGGCCTGGCTGGTGAAGAAGGCCGACGGTTCGCTGGACCTGGTCTCGACCTCCAACGCTGCCACGCCGCTGACCACCGACGCCAAGCCGCTGCTGACCTGCGACGTGTGGGAACACGCTTACTACATCGACTACCGCAATGCCCGTCCGAAGTACGTCGAGGCATTCTGGAACGTCGTGAACTGGGACTTCGCCGGCCAGAATTTCGCTGGCTGAGCGCGCGTTTGCGCGTGACTGCGGTGCGACAAGGCAATCCGGCAAGCGGCGAGACCGTTTGCCAGAAGCCGGACTAGACGGCGCGCCGCAGTCTGAAGCCTGGCGCAGGTAGTACAAGGAAGAGGGCCCTCCATTGCGAGGGCCTTCTTTTTGCCCGCCGTCGACGATGGCCGGCTACGGCCTCCCGGCGGCCCGCTGCTGCGGCCTGGCGGCGGCAGCGCTCGCGCAGGCCGCGCTGACTGTGCTGAATGCGTTCCGTCCCGCGTAGCTCGCCAGCTCGCCGAGCTCCGCCTCGATGCGCAGAATCCGGTTGTACTTCGCCACCCGGTCCGACCGGCAGAGCGAGCCGGTCTTGATCTGCGTTGCCGACGTTCCCACGGCAATGTCGGCAATGGTGGTGTCTTCCGTTTCCCCCGAGCGGTGGGATACCACCGCCGTGTATCCGGCTGCCGTCGCCATCGAGATCGCCGCGAGCGTTTCGGTCAGCGTGCCAATCTGATTGGGCTTGATCAGGATGGAGTTGGCAATGCCCTCGCGGATCCCGCGCTCCAGGGTAGCGGTGCTGGTGACGAACAGGTCGTCGCCCACCAGTTGCAGGCGCTGGCCCAGCGCCTGCGTCAGCAGCTTCCAGCCGGCCCAATCGTCCTCGGCCATACCGTCTTCGATGGTGACGATGGGATAGGCCTTCGCCAGCGAGCCCAGGTAGTCGCAAAAGCCCGCCGCGTCGAAATGCTTGCCTTCGGATGCCAGGCTGTAGACGCCATTCTCGTACAGCTCCGAACTGGCCACATCCAGGCCGAGCACGATATCCGTTCCCGCGCGATAGCCGGCGAGATCGATGGCGGCGAGGATGGCCTCGAGCGCGGCTTCGTTCGATGGCAGGTCCGGCGCGAATCCGCCTTCGTCGCCCACTGCCGTGGCAAGCCCGCGCTTGCGCAGCACGCTTTTGAGCGCGTGGAATACTTCGGCCCCCCACTGCACGGCCTGTGCGAACGAGACGGCACCTACCGGCAGGATCATGAACTCCTGGATGTCGACGTTGTTGTCGGCATGGGCGCCGCCGTTGATGACGTTCATCATCGGCACCGGCAGGACAAAGCGTGCCGGGTTGCCGAAGCGCCGGTACTGCGGCACGCCCTCGGACGCCGCCGCGGCGCGCGCGGTGGCCAGCGACACGGCGAGCAGCGCGTTGGCGCCCAGCCGCGATTTGGCCGGCGTGTCGTCGGCCTGCAGCAGCAGGCCGTCCACCGCGGACTGGTCGGCGGCGTCGCACCCGACCAGCATGGCGCTCAGTTCGTGGTTGACGTGCGCCACGGCGCGCAGCACGCCCTTGCCGCCGTAGCGGGCCGGGTCATTGTCGCGCAGCTCCAGCGCTTCGCGGCTGCCGGTGGATGCGCCGGAAGGGGAGGCGGCGTAGCCGCAAGCGCCGTCGGACAGCGTGACCTCTGCGGCCACGGTGGGGTTGCCGCGGGAGTCGAGAACCTCGAAGCCGCGGATCGAACGAATAGCAGTCATGGTGTCGCCCTTGTTTCAGTGAAGTCGTTGACGGTGCCAGTCAGGCGGCGGGCTGGCCGACCGTGGCGATGCGCAGCAGGTTGGTGGTGCCGGGCGTGCCGAACGGCATGCCGGCCGAGATCACGATCACCTGACCGGGCTTTGCAAAGCCCTCCTGCTCCGCGGTGTCGCACGCATAGGTGGTCATCTCCGTGACGCTCTCCACCTCGTGGATCACCACCGCATGCACGCCCCACACCAGCGCCATGGCGCGCGCGGCATGCAGGCTCGGCGTCATGCCGATGATGGGCGCTTCGGGCCGCTCGCGCGACATGCGCATCGCGGAGTATCCCGAACTGGTGTACGCCACGGTGGTGGCCACGTGCAGGAGCCCCGCCACGCGCCGCATGGCGCTGCCGATGGCATTGGCGATATCCGGCGTCGGCGGCGTCTGCGAGGCCTCCATGAACTCCCGGTAGTAGGGGTCGGCCTCGGTCTGCACGATGATGCTGTTCATCATCTGCACGGCTTCCACCGGATACCTGCCTGAGGCCGATTCGGCGGACAGCATCACCGCGTCGGCGCCGTCGTAGATGGCGGTTGCCACATCGGAGGCCTCGGCGCGGGTGGGCACCGGCGAGCTCACCATCGACTCCAGCATCTGCGTGGCCACGATGACGGGCTTGCCGGCGCGGCGGCAAGCCTGCACGATGCGCTTCTGGATCGCCGGCACCTGCTCGGCGGGCAGTTCCACGCCGAGATCGCCGCGCGCCACCATCACCGCATCGGTCTCGGCCACGATCGCCTGCAGCTCGGCGATGGCAGCGGGCTTCTCCAGCTTGGCGACGATGCCGGCGCGTCCCCCGACGATCTGCTTGATCTCGCGGATATCCTCCGCGCGCTGGACGAAGGACAAGGCGATCCAGTCCACGCCCAGCGACAGCCCGTAGTCCAGGTCTTCCCTGTCCTTGGCCGTCAGCGCCGACAGCGGCAGCACCACGCCGGGCACGTTGACGCCCTTGCGATCGGATAGCAGGCCGCCGTCGATCACCTCGGTCTGCGCGAAATCGGGGCCAAAGGCCTTGACGCGCAGGCGCAGCTTGCCGTCGTCGAGCAGGAGGTCGGTGTCGGCCTGCAGCGCGGCGAAGATCTCGGGATGCGGCAGGGCCACGCGGGTGGCGTCGCCGGGACGGTCCCGGTCCATGTCGAGCCGGAACGACTGACCCGCCACCAGCGTCACCGGGCCATCGCCGAATTGCCCCACGCGCAGCTTCGGGCCCTGCAGGTCGAGCAGCACGCCGATCGGCCGGCCCAGCTCCGTCTCAAGGTCGCGGATCAGCGCGAGCCTCGCCTTGTGGTCGGCGTGCGTGCCGTGGCTGAAGTTCAGCCGGAACACATCGGCACCGGCCTGGAACAGGCGGCGCAGCGTGGCGGCATCGCTGCTCGCGGGGCCGATGGTGGCGACAATCTTGGCATTGCGGGTACGGCGCATGATCTAGCATCCTTTCCCGGCCGCTGCGCAGATCAGCAGGGCACGGAAGTCGTTGACGTTGGTAAGCGTGGGGCCCGTGACGATGGCGTCGCCCAGGGACCCGAAGAGGGTGTGTCCGTCGTTGTTGGCAAGATAGGCGCGCGGCGCCATGCCGCTGGCCCAGGCCCGCGCGAGCGTGGTGGGATCGGCGTAGGCCCCGGCGATTTCCTCGATGCCATCCACGCCGTCGGTATCGGCGGCCAGCGCATGCACGCCGGCGTGACCGTCGAGCGCAATCGCCAGGGACAGCAGGAACTCCACATTGCGCCCGCCGCGGCCACTGCCCTTGACCGTGACGGTGGTCTCGCCGCCAGACAGCAGCACGCAGGGAAGCTCGAACGGGGGCGTGCCGTGCGCGGCCTGGAAGGCGATGCCGGCCATCACCTTGCCGACATCGGCCGCCTCGCCTTCGATGCGGTCGCCCAGCACATAGGGCTGGATGCCGGCTGCCTGCGCGGCCCGCGCGGCGGCCGCCAGGGATCTCGCGGGCGTGGCGATGGTGCGCACCGCGCTGCGTGCCAGGCGCGCATCGCCCGGCTTGATGGATTCTCCGGCACCGGACACCAGCAGCCGTTGCGCACCCGCCGGCAACGCAATGCGGTAGCGCTGCACGATCTCCAGCGCATCCTGGCAGGTGGTGGCGTCGCCAACGGTGGGGCCGGAGGCGATATTCACGGGATCGTCGCCAGGCACGTCCGAGATCAGCAACGTGACCACGCGCGCCGGATGGCACGCCGCCGCCAGCCGGCCGCCCTTGATGGCGGAGAGGTGCCGGCGCACGCAATTCATCTCGGAGATGGTGGCGCCGCTGGCCAGCAGCGCCTGGCTGACCGCGCGCTTGTCCGCCAGGCTCATGCCGGGCGGCGGCAGGCTGAGCAGCGATGAGCCGCCGCCCGAGATCAGGCAGATGACCAGGTCGTCGGCGCACAGTCCCGCGACCAGTTCCAGCATGCGTGCCGCCGCGCGCTCGCCGGCGGCATCGGGCACGGGATGCGCCGCCTCCACGACCTCGATGCGCGAGGTGGGCACGGCATGGCCGTAGCGTGTCACGACCAGCCCGCTCAGCGGGCCCGGCCAGGCCTGCTCCAGCGCATGCGCCATGCTCGCGGCAGCCTTGCCGGCACCGACCACCAGGGTGCGGCCGGCCGGTGGCTCGGGCAGCGCGCGCGCCAGGCAGTCGCGCGGATCCGCCGCGGACACGGCTGCCCGAAACAGCGACTCGAGAAATGCGCGGGGATTTTCGATGGTGGGAGAGGTCACGATGAGCTACCTGTTTCTCATGTAGTTGTGCTGCTCTTGCGCTGCCGTTGTGCTGCCGTTGTGCTGCCGTTGCGCAGAGGGCGAAGACTAGGCGCTCTTGCGTGCGCCGGCGGCAAAGCCCGGCTGCAAGGGCCGCTCGGGCAGCACTTGCGCGACCTCGTCCTCATAGAGCTGTTCGAGGTTCTCGGGGTCGACCTCGCCGTCGAGCACGCGCCTGACGCGATCCTCGTCGAGCGCCCCCACCCACTTGGCGATTGCCATGGTGGCGACGGCGTTGCCGATGGTGTTGGTGATGGCCCGTGCCTCGGACATGAAGCGGTCCACGCCAAGCAGCAGCACCATGCCGGCCACCGGGATCTTGCCCAGCGAAGCGAGCGTTGCCGCCAGGGTGATGAAGCCCGAGCCGGTGATGCCGGCAGAGCCCTTCGAGGTCAGCAGCAGCACGCCCAGCACCACGAACTGGTCTGTCAGGGTCAGCGGTGTATTGGTTGCCTGGGCGATGAAGATGGCAGCCATGGTGTAGTAGATGCATTGGCCGTCGGGATTGAAGGTAAGGCCGGCAGGCACCACCAGGCCGACGACCGGCTTCGAGACGCCTGCGTTCTCGAGCTTGCGCATCAACTGGGGAATCACCGACTCCGACGAACTGGTGCCCAGCACGGTGAGGATCTCGTCCTTGATGTACTTCAGGAACTTGAGCAGGCTGAAGCCGCAGGCGCGGCAGATGGTGCCCAGCACCACCAGCACGAACAGCGCGCAGGTGCCATACATGGTGGCCACCAGCTTGCCGAGCGACGCGATGGAGCCGAAGCCGTATTTGCCCACCGTGAACGACATGGCGCCGAACGCGGCAACCGGCGCGAAGCGCATGATCATGCCAACCACTGCGAACATGGCATTGGCGAACGAATCCAGCGCTGCCACGAACGGCTTGCCGCGCTCGCCCAGGTGCGCCAGTGCCACGCCCATGAAGACCGAGAACACCAGGATCTGCAGAATGTCGTTCTTGGCCAGCGCGTCGGCGATGCTCAGGGGCACCAGGTTGAGCAGGAAGTCCATCACGCCTTCGTGCTTCACCTGCGCGGTATAGGCGGCAATGCTCTTGGTATCGAGCGTCGCGGGATCGACATTCATGCCGTGCCCCGGCTGCACCACGTTGACGACAATGACGCCGAGCAGCAGCGCAAACGTGGACAGCACCTCGAAGTACAGCATGGCACGCCAGCCCACGCGGCCGAGGTCCTTCATGCTTTCCATCTTGGCGATGCCAAGCACGACGGTGGCAAAGATGATCGGCGCGAACACCATCTTGATCAGACGGATGAAGATGTCGCCGAGCGGCTTGAGCTCGCTGCCGACCTGCGGCAGGAAGACGCCGAGCAGGATGCCTGTCGCCACCGCGATCAGCACCTGGACATACAGTGAGCCAATGAGTCGCCTTTTCATGATGTCTCCTGCGGCGACGCACTTGCTGCAGACGCCAGTTTTGCCTTTGTCAACCGGATGCGGCCACCGTCTCGGCGGTGGCCGTGATTGCCGCTCAATCCATGCTTACCTGCGCGTCCTTGACGAGCTTGCCGAAGCGGGTGACTTCTTCCCTGATCTGCGCCGTCATCTGGGGCGGGGTGTTGCCCACCGGCTCGGCGCCGATGGCTGCGAGCTGCTGCCTGACATCGGGACGGGCCAGCGCCTTGATGATCTCCGCGCTGAGGCGGTTGACGATCTCGGGCGGCGTGCCGGCGGGCGCCAGGATGCCGAACCAGGAGGCGATGTCGAAGCCGGGCAGGCCGGCTTCGGCCAGCGTGGGCACATCCGGCAGCGCCGATGAGCGCCTGGCCGTGGCAACGGCCAGCGGCTTGAGCTTGCCCGCCTTGATGTAGGGCAAGGCCGAAGACATCGTGTCGAACATCATCGAAACCTGCCCGCCCATCAGGTCGGTGATGGCCGGCGCGCTGCCCTTGTACGGAACGTGGACGATGCTGGTGCCGGTCTGCGCCTTGAATTGCTCGCCGATCAGGTGGTGGGCCGTGCCGTTGCCATTCGAGGCATAGGTGAGCTTGCCCGGGTTTGCCTTGGCATAGGCCACCAGTTCCTGCACGTTCCTGGCGGGAAACCCCGGGCTGACCACCAGCACGTTGGGCACGATGGCCACCACCGAGATCGGGGTCAGGTCTTTCTGGAAATCGTAGGAGAGCTTTTTGTAGACGTTGGGCGCGATGGTGTGGTGTACCGCGCCCATCAGCAGCGTGTAGCCATCCGCCGGCGACTTGGCGACGGCGTCCGCGCCGATGGTGGCGCCGGCGCCCGGGCGGTTCTCGATGACCACGGGCTGGCCGAGTGCCTGGGTAAGCCGCTGGCCCACGGCGCGGGCAAGCACGTCGGTGGTGCCGCCCGGCGGGAACGGCACCACGAGGCGGATCGGCTTGGTGGGATAGGTCTGCGCGAGCGCGGTGCCGGCGGCGAGCGCGAGTGCGAACGCGGTCACCGCAGTCCGGATGGCGGATTGCATGCTTGTCTCCTGTCTTGGTATCTTTGCCGGCCCATCGCGGGCCGGCCCGGTGCGGGGCACCTGTACCGGTGCTGTCCCGCCTGCCTCGGGGGCTGCGCGGCGAACCGCGCCTTGCCTTCGTCCTGCCGTATGGCTCAGGCTGCTTGCCTGACCTGGCTTGCCAGCACCTTGCAGACCGCATCGGTGACCGACGCAGTGGTGGCATTGCCGCCCAGGTCGGGCGTGAACACGCCATCCGCCGTGATCTGCTCGATGGCGGCCATCAGCCGGTCGGCCGCGGCCTTCTCGCCGAGGTGCTCCAGCATCATGGCGGCGGTCCAGAAGGTGGCGATGGGATTGGCCACCCCCTTGCCGGTGATGTCGAAGGCCGAACCGTGGATGGGTTCGAACATCGACGGGAACACGCGCTCCGGATTCAGGTTGGCGGTCGGGGCGATACCCAGGCTGCCGGACAAGGCGGCGGCCAGGTCGGAGAGAATGTCGGCGTGCAGGTTGGTGGCAACCACCACGTCGAGCGTATGGGGCTTGAGCACCATGCGCGTGGTGACGGCGTCGACCAGTTCGCGGTCGGTCTTGACGTCCGGATAGTCCTTGGCGACTTCGTAGAAGATCTCGTCCCACATCACCATGCCGAAGCGCTGCGCGTTCGACTTGGTCACCAGGGTCAGGTGCTTGCGAGGACGCTTGCGCGCCAGCTCGAAGGCAAAGCGGTGGATGCGCTCGACGCCGGCGCGGGTGAACACGGCCGTTTCCGTGCCGGTTTCGATCGGCAGGCCGCGGTGGGTACGGCCGCCGTTGCCCGCGTACTCGCCCTCCGAGTTCTCGCGGATGATGACCCAGTCAATGTCCTTGCCGTTGGCCAGCGGGCTCTTGACGCCCGGCAGCACGCGCGCCGGGCGCACGTTGGCGTACTGGTCGAAGCCCTGCGCGATCGGTAGCCGCAGGCCCCACAGCGATACGTGGTCGGGCACGTTGAGCGCACCGACGGCGCCGAAGAAAATCGCGTCGAACTGTTTCAGGCGCTCCAGCCCGCCCTCGGGGATGTAGTGGCCCTGCTCCAGGTAGTAGTCCGAGCTCCAGGGGAAATGCTCTACGCTCAGCTTGAAGCCGCCGTCCTGGGCCGCCAGGGCATCCAGCACCTGCAGGCCGGCAGAGATGACTTCCGGGCCGATGCCATCACCGGGGATGGCTGCAATCTTGTATTCGCGCATGGCGATGCTCCTCTCGTTGGTTTCACACTGCGAAGGCCTTTCAACCGGCATGGTGTCGTTGCCTTGCGTGACCTAACTATCGGTGAAAACTGGAGGAGTAAAATGAACTGGAATTCAAACTAATATTAACTTGAGGTTGAAAATGGGCCAGCCTTCCGAACTTGCCTTCTTCGCCGGCCTGGTCAAGGCCGGGAGCCTCTCGGCGGCGGCTCGCGAGCAGGATGTCACGCCGGCGGCGGTCAGCAAACGGCTGGCCCAGCTGGAGAGCCGGCTTGGCGTGCGCCTCTTGAACCGCACGACGAGGCGCATCGGCCTGACGGCGGAAGGCGAGGTTTATCTCGAGCACGCGCGCCGGCTGCTGGCCGAGATCGAAGACCTCGACCAGCTGATCTCCAGCAGCCATGTATCGCCGCGCGGGACATTGCGCGTCAATGCACCGCTGGGCTTCGGACGGACCTATATCGCTCCCGCCATCTCGGCCTTCGTCAAGCAGCACCGGCAGATGGAAGTCCAGCTTCATCTCACGGACAGGCCCATGAACCTGGGGGACGAAGGTTTCGACGTGGGGATCCGCTTCGGCGAGATCCCGGATACCCGCCTGATGGCGCGCAAGATTGCCGACAACCGCCGGCTCGTCTGTGCCGCGCCCTCGTACCTGAAGGCGCACGGCATTCCTGCCACGCCGCAGGATCTGTCGCAGCACCAGTGCATCGTGCTGCGGCAGAACGAATCGGCCTATGGCATCTGGCGCTTCACCAGGGGCAAGAAGACCGAAAGCGTCAAGGTGCGAGGCGCGCTGAGCAGCAATGACGGCGAAGTGACGCTCACCTGGGGCCTGGACGGCCAGGGCATCCTGCAGCGCGCCGAATGGGACCTTGCCAAATACCTGCGCAGCGGACGCCTGGTCTTGCTGCTCGAAGACTACGCACTGCCGCCGGCGGATATCTTCGCGGTCTTTCCCGAGCGGCTGAACCTGTCCGCCAAGGTGCGGGCGTTCCTGGATTTCCTGGTCGCCCACTTCGAGGGAAAACTGCTGAAGGCGCGCGGGGCGGGGTCGCCCTGGTAAGGGAAGACCAGGGGCATGGGACAGAAGAATATCGCCTTGAGCCGGCGCGGCCGCACACCCGCGACCGCGGCCGCTCAGCGGTGCCGGCGGGGCCGCCAGGGTTGTGCAGCCAGCCGGGCCGCCCGGGTGACGATCGGGCCCTACTTGATCAGCGCCAGCACGTCGCGGAAGCGCGGATGCCGGCTGGTGCGCAACCATTCGAAGCCCACCATCTCCACCGTCACGGCACTCGCGCCTGCCTCGCGCAGGCGTTCGACGGCGGCACGGTGGCTGGCTTGCTGGCGCGAGCCGCTTGCGTCGATCACAAGGTTGACGTCGTAGCCGTGCCGCAGCAGGCCCATGGCAGTCTGCAGCACGCACACATGGGCTTCGCAGCCTGCCACTACCAGCGTCTTGCGCCCGGCGGGCAGGGCCTCGACCAGGCCGCCTTCGCAGGCATCGAAATGGTCCTTGGCGATGGTCCGGTCGCATAGCTGCCGGATCTCGGGGAGATTCTCGCCGAGGCTCGCCGGACTTTGCTCGGTGCCGATCACGGGCACGCCAAGGATGCGCGCGATGCTGGCGAGCCGCACGCTTTCCCTGACCACGCGCTCGGCCTGGTGGATCGCCGGCATCAGCCGCGCCTGCAGGTCCACCAGGACCAGTACGGAACCTTCCGCATTCAATAGCACATCGGTCTCCATCGGTAAGCCTCCCGGGGGCGCGGGTGGCACGCCCGCCTCCCAATTTAAGCGCTGTCCAGGCCAGTTTCAAGCAGGCGACGGCAGCCGCGCGGCCATCAGGCGAACATGTCGATGCCTTGCACCAGGCGCCTGGCCAGCCGCGGCTGGCGGAACTGGTCGAGCCACCATTGCAGCGCGCGGCCTTCGTGGTCGCCGCGCCAGGCCACATAGAGCGTATTCGGCTCGCGCGGATCGGCGGTGCGCTTCTCGACCAGTTCACCGCGCTTGAGCAGCGACGCCACCCGGTGGCGCGGCAGCCAGCCCACGCCAAGCCCCTCGCGCTGCGCCAGGATCTTGGCGCGCATGCTCGGCACGGCCAGCGAAGCCTGTCCGCCAACCAGCCCGTAGGCGCGCCCGGCCGAGGCGCGCGATGAATCCGCCACCACCACCGCGCGGTGCGCGGAAACCAGATCGCGCGTGAGCGGGCCTGCCACGCTGGCCAGCGGGTGGCGCGGCGCGACGGCGAACACCCATTCCACCACGCCCAGCTCGAACCAGCGCAGGCCGGGAATGGCGGGCGGCTCGTTGGTTGCGCCCACGATCACATCGGCGCGGCCATCGCGCAGGGCTTCCCAGGTGCCGCTCAGCACTTCGTGCGTCAGGCGGATCGCCACGCCCGACTTGAGGGCGTCGAAGCCGCGGATCACCGGCATCAGCGATTCGAACTCCATGACCTCGTCGGTGACGATCCACAGGCGGTCTTCCCAGCCGCTGGCGACCTGCCGCACGCGCTGCGTCATGCGCGACACATCCTGCATCAGCCGCGCCGCCTCGTCGGCCAGCAAATGTCCAGCGGGGGTCAGCTGCAGGCGGTAGCGCCGGCGGTCGAACAGCAGCGCGTCGAAGCGGCCCTCCAGCTGCCGCGCGGCATGCGAGACCGTGGAGGGTGCCTTGCCCAGGCGCGCGGCCGCGCGCGAGAGGCTGCCGCTGGCGCGGATGGCCTCGAGCAGGGCCAGTTCATCTTCCGACAACATGTTCAACTCCGTCGAACGAGTTCATCGGGGAAATCGTACGGCAAAAGCGCGGCGGGGGTGCAATATTCCCCTCACATTGATGCACTGTCTTTCCCTGAAACCCTTTGTCTAGTGCGCCGTCGGCCAGGAAACGAGTTCCGGCCAAGGCACCGTACCGCGGAGAAAAATCATGGCCCTGTTCCACCGCCTGGCGCGATATGCCGGCGCCGCCGCGTTTGCCCTCGCCACGCTGGCGCCGCTCGCCACCCAGGCGCACGCCGCCCAGGGCGCCGGCGACACCTCCGCCGCCTCCGCCGCCATCCGGCAGCATGACGTCACCGCCAACGGCGTTTCGCTGCACTACATGCAGGCCGGCAGCGGCGACGGCACGCCGGTGATACTGCTGCACGGCTACGCGGAGACCAGTCATATGTGGCTGCCGCTGATGTCGCGGCTGGCCGGCAAGCGCGTCGTCATCGCGCCCGACCTGCGCGGCGCGGGCGCGTCCGGCATCACGCCGGCGGGCTATGAGAAGAAGGCGCTGGCGCAGGATATCCATGCCCTGGTGCAGGCGCTCGGCTACCGCAAGGTCAATGTCATCGGCCACGATATCGGCCTGATGGTGGCCTACGCCTATGCTGCGCAATACCCCGGCGAAGTCGAGAGCGTGACGCTGATGGATGCCTTCCTGCCCGGCGTGGGCGACTGGCAGAAGGTCTGGCTGCTGCGCGACAAATGGCACTTCAACTTCTACGGCGACACGCCCGAGAAGCTGGTGCAAGGCCGCGAGCGTATCTACTTCGAACATTTCTGGAACGATTTCGCGGCCGATCCGGCGCGTGCGATGTCGGAAGCCGACCGCCAGCGCTATGCCGCCGCCTTCGCGCGTCCTGGCCGGATGCGCGCCGGCTTCGAGTTCTTCCGTGCCTTCCCGCAGGATGCGAAGGACTTCGCCGAACTCGCCCGGCGACCGCTGCCAATGCCCATGCTGGTGCTGGCCGGCGAGAAGGCCTCGGGCAATTTCCTGATCGACCAGGCGCGGCTGGTGGCCACCAATGTGCAGGGCGTGATCGTCAAGGGCTCTGGCCACTGGCTGATGGAAGAGGCGCCCGGCCAGACCATTCCGGCCATCGTCGACTTCATCAACGCACAGGCAGGGAATCAAGCCTCGTCAGCGCAATAATGCAACAAGGCAACAACGCGGCGATGCCTGTGCGCGGCGCCGCACCGAAGGAGTAAGACATGGGACTGCTCGTCAACGGCAAGTGGGAAGACCGCTGGTACGACACCAAATCCACGGGCGGCCGCTTCGTCCGCAAGGACGCCGCCTTCCGCAACTGGGTGACGGCCGACGGCGCCGCGGGCCCCAGCGGCCGCGGCGGCTTCAAGGCGGAAGCCGGCCGCTATCATCTGTACGTGAGCCTGGCCTGCCCGTGGGCGCACCGCACGCTGATCCTGCGTGCGCTCAAGGGGCTGGAAGACATGGTCAGCGTCTCCACGGTGCACTGGCTGATGCGCAACGAGGGCTGGACCTTCGCGCCGGGCCCGGGCGTGGTGCCGGACAGCGTCAACGACGCGCGCCTGCTGCATGAGGTCTATACCGCCGCCGACCCGGGCCACACGGGCCGCGTCACCGTGCCGGTGCTGTGGGACAAGCGGCAGGGAACCATTGTCAGCAATGAGTCCTCCGAGATCATCCGCATGTTCAACACGGCGTTCGACGGCATCGGCGCACGTGCCGGCGACTACTACCCGGCGGCGCTGCGCGCCGGCATCGACGAAGTCAACGCCCGGGTCTACGACACCGTCAACAACGGCGTCTACAAGTCCGGCTTCGCCACCACGCAGCAAGCATACGAAGAGGCCGTGGCGCCGTTGTTCGACACGCTCGACTGGCTCGAAGCCCGCCTCGCGGACCGCCGCTTCCTCATGGGCGACCAGCTCACCGAGGCCGACATCCGCCTGTTCACCACGCTGGTGCGCTTCGACGCGGTCTATGTGGGGCACTTCAAGTGCAACCTGCGCCGTATCGCGGACTACCCGAACCTGTCGGCCTACACGCGCGATATCTACCAGCTGCCCGGCGTCGCGCCGACCGTGAATATCGAGCACATCAAGCGGCACTACTACGAGAGTCATCTCTCGATCAATCCGAGCGGCGTGGTGCCCGCCGGCCCGGTGCTGGACTTCACTTCGCCGCCAGCACGCGCCTGACCGCAGGAAAACCCGCGTCCGCCCGGCCCGGACGCGAGCCGGCCAGGCAATTCCGCCTTGGCCGTGGATCGTCTCGCCCATCCTCCAGGAAAACATCATGCTCAAGTTCTACGACGTGGAGTTCGTCTGGGCGGACCAGCAGATCTCGGCGCAGTTGCGCTCGACCATGCTGCGCGATCCCGAGGGCAACCTCGTCCATATCTTCGGCCCGGGCGCGACGAAGGGCTGAGCGGCGCGCGGCAGATGCCGCGGCTTTCCGCTACGATGCCCGGGTCCGGAACTGGCCCGCCCGCGTGGGCGTCCGCGCTTGTTCGATTCATCTTCTTTCGTCGGGATCCCCTGTCATGCGTTTGCACCGCCACTTCCGCCTTACCCTGCTCGCCGCTGCGTGCGTTGCCGCTCCGGCGGCCGTGCTGGCCGCCGACGACGGCCCGGCCTACGGCCCCGAGCTGCAGGGCTTCGACTATCCCGCCCCGGTCCAGCAGTTCAGCTTCACCTCGCAGGGGGAGGCCATGCACATGGCCTACATGGACATCAAGCCGGCCCGGCCCAACGGACGCACCGCGGTGCTGCTGCACGGCAAGAACTTCTGCGCCGCGACCTGGGAGGGCAGCATCAAGGCGCTGAGCGCGGCGGGATACCGCGTGGTGGCGCCGGACCAGATCGGCTTCTGCAAGTCCAGCAAGCCGGCGCGCTACCAGTACACGTTCCAGCAACTGGCGCGCAACACGCACGCCTTGCTCGAGTCGATCGGGGTCGACCAGGCGGTGGTGATCGGCCATTCCACCGGCGGCATGCTGGCGATGCGCTACGCGCTGATGTATCCGCAGCAGACCACGCAACTCGCGCTGGTCAATCCGATCGGCCTGGAAGACTGGAAGGCCAAGGGCGTGCCTTCGCTGTCGGTCGACCAGTGGTATGCGCGCGAACTGGCCACCAATGCCGACAAGATCCGCAGCTATGAGCAGGCGACCTACTACGTGGGCACCTGGCGCCAGGACTACGAGCCCTGGGTGCAGATGCTGGCCGGCATGAACCGCGGCCCGGGCAAGCAGCAGGTGGCATGGAATTCCGCGCTGATCTACGACATGATCTTCACGCAGCCGGTGGTCTATGAGCTGGGCGCGCTGAAGACGCCGACCCTGCTGCTGATCGGCGACAAGGACACCACTGCGATCGCCAAGGATGCGGCGGCGCCCGAGGTCCGCGCCAAGGTGGGCAACTATGCCGAGCTGGGCAAGCTGACTGCCGCCACGCTGCCCAACGCCAGGCTGGTGGAGTTCCCCGAGCTGGGGCATGCGCCGCAGATGCAGGACCCGCAAGCCTTCCACAAGGCGCTGCTAGACGGGCTGGCGGCGCTGCCGGCGAGCCGCTGATCGCCGTCTTTGGTGCCTCGGTGCCTTGCCGCGCTGCGCGATGCTGCTGCCTGACAGTGAGCGCGCGGGCCGCTCACGCCGCCAGCAGCCTGATGGCCCTGGTCAGCGTCTGCCGTGATCTGGCATAGGCGGCCCACGGGTCGGCGCGCTGCGCGCCGATCCGCTCGTGGAGACTGGCGATATTCCATTGCGCGCCCGAGGTGATTTCGTCGAGCTCGTCCCACGCCAACGGAACCGAAACGCCGAGTCCCGGCCGCGCCCGCGCCGAGTAGGCTGCGACCGTGGTGGCGCCGAAGCCGTTGCGCAGGTAATCGATGAAGATCTTGCCGACGCGGTTGCGCGGCCCGCTCCTGGCGACGAAGCGCTGCGGCACGGTCGCCGTCATGTGCAGCACGAGCTGATGCGAGAAGTCCTTCACGGTCTCCCAGTCGAGCCGCGCGGCGATCGGCAGCACCACGTGCAGGCCCTTGCCGCCGCTGGTCTTGAGAAACGCGGACAGGCCCAGTTCGTCGAGCACCGCTTTCATCATGGCGGCGCCCTCGCGTACATGGCCGAACGGCACGCCTTCGCCGGGGTCCAGGTCGAAGATCACGCGGTCCGGCTTGCCGATCGCGCGCTTGTTCGCGTTCCACGTATGGAGCTCGATCACGTTGAACTGCGCCGCGGCCACGATGCCGGCTTCTGACGCGATCTCGAGCAGCGGCGGGTGGGTGGGCCAGAGCGCGGGATCGAGCGTGTTGATGCCCGGCATGCGCAAGCTGTCGCCGTGCTTCTGGAAAAAGAGCTCGCCGCCGATGCCCGCGGGCCCGCGCACCAGCGCCACCGGCCGGCCGCGCAGGTGCGGCAGCAGAAGCGGCGCGATGGCTTCGTAGTACGCCACGAGGTGGCCCTTGGTCAGGCCGGTGGCGGGGTCGATGACGCGATCGGCATGGCTCACCCGCACGCCGGCACCGGCGCCTGCGGTGGCAGCGCTGGCGGTCCTGGCTGCAGCCTTCGTCGCGCTTTTCTTCGGGGTCCTCCCGGCGTGCGTCTCCGAGTCCGTCTCCGAGTCCGTCTTCGAATCTGTCTCCATCTCCATGTTCCTGGCCTTGCCGGCGTCCTTGCTGCTGCGCGTCGTTCCGGGCTTGCGCGCCGGCGTGGCAGCCATCGCGTGGTCCTCTCTGGTGTCCGTTGCACGTTCCACCGAGATGGCCGAGGCCGGCTTGTCGGAGCGCAGGCCGTGGAAAACCGCATGCCGCACGCGCCCCTCCCGGGTCCAGTTGCCGAACGCGATCTCGGCCACCAGCCTGGGCTTGACCCAGTGCGCCTGCATCCTGCCCGGCGGCGTGTCCTGCATGCTGTCCATCGGCGAGGCATCCTGGCGCAGTGGTTCGAGCTTGCGCTGCAGCGAAGCCAGCGTCTGTGTGTCGAAGCCGGTGCCGACCTTGCCGGCGTAGCGCAGGCGGCCGCGCTCGTCATGCACGCCAAGCAGCAGGGCGCCGATACCCTGGCGCGAGCCGGCAGGGTCGGTATAGCCGACCACCACGAACTCCTGGCGGCGGGTGCATTTGAGCTTGATCCACGTGGGCGAGCGCGCGGATACGTAGGGCGCGTCTGCGCGCTTGCCGATCACGCCCTCGAAGCGGAGCTTGCAGACCGCACGCAGCAGCTCGGCGGGCCCGGCGTCGAAGCTTTCGCTGAAGCGCAGGCGGCTCGACGTGCCTGCCGCGAGCGCGTGCCGCAGCATGTCGCGGCGAGCGGCCAGCGGCACCTTGCGCAGGTCGAAGCCGTTGCAGTACGGCAGGTCGAAGACGTAGTACTGGACATCTTCCACCTGCGCGCTTTCGAAGGCGTTCTGCAAGGCCTGGAAATCCGTCCTGCCTTGCTTGTCGGCGATCACGATCTCGCCGTCGAGCCAGCCCGAGTGCAGGCCGAGCGCGGCCACGGCGCGGGCCAGGCTGCGCAGGCGCGAGGTCCAGTCGTTGCCATTGCGCGTGAACAGGCGCACGTCCTTGCCGTCGACGCGCGCAAGCAGGCGGTAGCCGTCGAACTTGACCTCGTACAGCCAGTCCTGGTGCGCCGGCGGCGCCTGTTCGACCAGCGAGGCAAGCTGCGGCGCCAGCATGAGCGGCAGGCCGGCGGCCTTCGCGCCGGCAGGCATATCGTCGGCGGCGGGCGCCTGAGCGGTTTTCCGCGTGCCTTTCGCCGCGGCTCTTGCCGCGGGCTTCGCCGCCGCCTTCTTGCCGGACAAGACGCTGTCGGGCATCGCCGCCACGACGTCGAAGGCCGACGCCGCGCGTGCTTCTTCGTCGCGCTCCTTAATAAGCAGCCAGGCCGGCCTGGCGGTGTCCTGGTCCCGGCCGTGCATGCGTACCAGGGTCCAGTGCCCGTGCAGCTTCTCGCCCTGCAGCGCGAACTTGAGCTTGCCATCGCGATATCCCGCCAGCGGATCGCCAACCGGCTCCCAGGTGCCGCGGTCCCACACGATGACGGTACCTGCGCCATATTGCCCCGGCGCGATGACGCCCTCGAACGAACCGTAGTCGAGCGGGTGGTCCTCCACCTGTACCGCCATGCGCTTGTCGGCGGGATCGAGGCTCGGCCCCTTCGGCACCGCCCAGCTCTTGAGGGTGCCGTCCAGTTCCAGGCGCAAGTCGTAGTGCAGGCGCCTGGCGGCGTGCTTCTGGATCACGAAGGACAGCCCGGCGGCGTGCTTGCGCGAGGCGCGCCCCCTGGGCTCGCTGGTGACGGTGAAATCGCGCTTCTGGCGGTACTTGTCCAGTTGGCTCGGCATCTTGCGCACCCCGCTGCAAAAGGAGGACGGACCAGGGATAGGAGCGGCTATCGGTATGCGCCGGCAGGAAGCGTGCCCGCCGCCGGCGGGCGAGGCGGAGGGAACGACAGGCGCAGGGAACGATTCCTGCATTGGCATCGTACGCCGCCGCCGGCCGCCGTGTATGGCACGCCGGCGTCCCGCCGCGGCGCTGGCACCGCACGCCGGTCTCGTTTTCCTTGTATTTTTTTCCAGCCCCATGCCGGATAAGTTTTGTAGAAATTTCAAACGATTCGCGCCAGATGCCTTGTCGAGGCGGGGCCGATATGTCGGTCACCTGCTGTGCGTGGCGGTTGCCGTACTTGCCACCGGCGTGCGTGCGGCGGACGCCGAAGACGCAAGCCAGCCTGGCGCAGCCCCGGCGCCTCCCGCGGCCCTGCCGGCTCAGCCGGTCCAGCCGGTCCAGCCGGTCCAGCCGGTCCAGCCGGTCCAGCCGGTCCAGCCGGCGAACTGCGGCGACCTGCTGAGCATCGTGCGAGACAGTCTCGACAAGGAAACCGAAGTGGCTTGTGCGCACGCCAGGGCCGCCTGCGGCGAGCGCAAGCGTCCGCTGCTGGGCATCACCGCCTATATCCGCAAGCGCGCCGCAGACGGCGGTGACGATTGCGACACGTTGCTGGAGGTCAACCGGCGCCTGCGCGCGCTGCCGCCGAAGCAGGAGCGTGGCGAGACCCGGTGAGGCCCGGTGAGGCCCGCTGCCGCGGGGAGCATGTGGGGCGGGGCAGGCAGCCGCGCGCAATCCGCTTGCGTGCCTGCCGGGGCGCGCCGTGGTGGTGCTACCATTCGCGCTGATTGCTGGCCCCGGCATGCCGCCGGGGCGGCGAAACGCATTTCTTGCAGGAGAATCCGGATGGACCCGACCGTAGTAATCAGCACTTTCGAACGCATTGCCACTGATGAAACGGTCGAGTTGTCGGTCGACGACGCCGTGGCAGGGCTGGCCGCGCTGCTGGCCAGCGAACCGTTTTCCGATGCCGCGCGCGCATTGCTCGAGAAAGTCGGGGCCACCCTATACCGCGTCGGGCTGGACGGCTACGACGACTGAGCGCATCCGGACCGCGGCCGGGGTGACCAGAGCGCGGTCCCCGGCATACTTTTTCTATCGCATCGTTGACATCGTGGGTGCGTCCCTGTATAAACGCTGATGCAGGTCTTTCAAGCGGTTACTCCGATGTTATGGATCGTCCCCTCCAAGCGGCGATTCAATTGCTCCATGTTCCTTCCTTGATCGTCGTGCCTGGTGAGCATCAGGCTCATTCAGAACTTTTAAGGTTTAAAGGATATCCAGCATGGAAACCGGTACCGTCAAGTGGTTCAATGATTCCAAGGGCTTCGGCTTCATCACCCCGGACGCAGGCGGCAACGACCTGTTCGCTCACTTCTCGGAAATTCAAGGCAGCGGCTTCAAGTCCCTGCAAGAAGGCCAGAAGGTCCGTTACGTAGCCGGCGTTGGCCAAAAGGGCCCGGCAGCGACCAAGATCGAGCCGATCTGATCGCCCGAGTCGCTTCGTGAAAAAACCCCGCATTGCGGGGTTTTTTTACGTCTGCAGGCCGCTCGCGCGGCAGCAAATAAATGGCGAGCGGCCCGGGTGATAGGAGTACAGTGAGAAACATCAAAATGCGGAGCGGATCATGGATACCAACCCGATTGCCAGCTATAAGGGATACGACCTGTACCCGCTCGTATATAAGCATGCGGTGGTGCGCAACTGGCCAGAACGCAGGCCAGACCGGACTTTTGACGCCGCCGTGGTGATCTGCCGCGAGGGCGGCGAGCCCAGCGGCGGGCATGCGCTCACGTTCCGCCTCGACAGCACGCAGTGGGACAACGTGGGCGCGGCGCGGCGCGGGGTACTGCGCTACGCCGAAGACATCATCAACGGCGCGGTTCCCGGGCAATCCGTGGTATCGCTCTGACACCTGGCCAGGGCTGCCGCATGGGCCGCAGCCATCCCCGGTAACATGGTGGACCGGTAGGTGATGTGGTTCGTGCCGCTGGTCTGTCTGCCTGTCAATCCGGCCGCGTGTGCCGCGGCCTCGCAAGCGCATACACCATGAACAAGGTTGCCTTACCGTCCAACTTCCTGTGCACTCTGCCTGGCCAGGGCAAGGGAATCGCCTACCACGTTGCCGTGAGCTTCGTCGACGCCAGCCGTCCGAACGGCGTGCGCTTCACCAGTTTCGTCGGCGAGGGCAGGCGCTCGTTCGGCGTACAGGCCAGCGAGGAGACCGCGCTGGCCGGCACTGTTGCCGACAACTCCGAAGCCCTCTGCCGCCTGGCGATCGGGCAGGTAATCCGCGACAACCTCTACGACAAGGCCGGCGAAGGCGACTACGTGCTGGACCTGCAGGCGCAGCCATGGGAAGGCGAGTTGCGCCCGGTAGGCTCCCGTGTCGCCGCCGGCGTGCCGCGCATGCGCTTCCCCGGATAGCTGGTACGGACTGGCCGCGGGGCGGTCGCCCCGCGGTGCATTGCCGCGCTACTTGCCTTCGTCCGGCACGTTGTAGTTCTGCTGCAGGGAATTCGTGAAGGCCTGGATCTTCTCCAGGCAGGCCTTGCTGTTCGCGCCTTCCATGGTGGACACGGTCCAGTTGCAGCCGTTCGTGTCGGGAGCGTGCCATGCCACGTCGCCGAAACAGGTGCCGGCGCATTCCGGGTACTTCAGTTGCTCCGCGCGAATCATCGCGCGCAGTTCCGCCTTGTGCTTGATCTGTCTGGACATCGTCGTCTCCCGTGCCGGCGTTTTCCTGGGCAGCATACGCCGTTTGTTCTCGAATGTGCGATTTGTTTTGCGCGACGGCACACCCATGGCGCGCCGCGCGAAATATCACTATGGGTGCGCGTTAGCGCCTATGCTGGCAGCAGGGGGAAAGTGCCGGCGCACCGGCGCTGCGCTGCGATACTGCGGGGGGACGAGATGCGGCGAGACATGTCTTTCGCGGACCGGGTGCTGACGGCATTGCGTTCCGATAGCCAGGCAATGATGAGCGACCTCCAGCTTGCCAAGGCACTCGGCAATGTCGAGGCGGCCAAGCTCAGCCACCATCTGCTGCTGCTGCAGGATGCGGGGCTGGTGGCGAAGACCGCCACGTCCGGCTGGCGCCTGACGTGGACCGGGCACGACCGAGCCGAAGCGCGCAGCGCGGGCTAGCAGAGCGTGCGCGCGGGCGCGCATCAAGGCGCGCCTCACTCTTCCTGGAAGGCCTCTTCGCGCTTGGCCTTGATCGAAGGCAGCGCCACGATGGCCACCAGCACGGCGGCGGCGATCAGCAGGCCCAGCGACAGCGGCCGCGTCACGAACACCGTGAACGCTCCACGCGAGAGCAGCAGCGCGCGGCGGAAATTCTCCTCCATCATCGGTCCCAGCACGAAGCCCAGCAGCAGCGGCGCCGGTTCGCACTTGAGCTTGATGAAGAGATAGCCGACCACGCCGAAGGCGGCCGCCGTGAAGACGTCGAAGGTCTGGTTGTTGACCGAGTACACGCCGATGCAGCAGAACGTCAGGATGGCCGGGAACAGGTAGCGGTAGGGCACCTGCAGCAGCTTGACCCAGATGCCGATCAGCGGCAGGTTCAGGATGATCAGCATCAGGTTGCCGATCCACATCGAGGCGATCAGCCCCCAGAACAGCGCGGGGTTGCTGGTCATGACCTGCGGGCCCGGCTGGATATTGTGGATGGTCATCGCGCCCACCATCAGCGCCATCACCGCGTTGGGCGGAATGCCCAGCGTCAGCAGCGGGATGAAGGAGGTCTGCGCCGCGGCGTTGTTGGCCGATTCCGGACCCGCCACGCCTTCGATGGCGCCCTTGCCGAACTCATGCGAGTACTTCGAGGTCTTCTTTTCCAGCGAGTAGGCCGCGAACGAGGCCAGCGCCGCGCCGCCGCCCGGCAGGATGCCCAGTGCTGAGCCCAGCAGCGTGCCACGCAGCACGGCAGGGATCATGCGCTTGAAATCGGCCTTGCTCGGCCACAGGTTGGTGACATGGTCGGTGAAGGTCTCGCGGTTTTCCTTCTGCTCCAGGTTCGCGATGATTTCCGCGAAGCCGAACATGCCCATGGCCAGCGCGACGAAGTCGACGCCATCGGTGAGTTCAGGCACATCGAAGGAGAAGCGCGCGGCGCCCGAGTTCACGTCGGTGCCGACCAGGCCCAGCAGCAGGCCCAGCACGATCATCGCCACGGCTTTCGCCAGTGAGCCCGACGCCAGCACTACGGCGCCGATCAGGCCCAGCACCATCAGCGAGAAGTACTCGGCCGGGCCGAACTTGAATGCCAGTTCCGACAGCGGCGTGGCGAACGCAGCCAGGATCAGGGTCGCCACGCAGCCGGCGAAGAACGAGCCCAGGCCGGCGGTGGCCAGCGCCACCCCCGCTCGCCCTCGCCTGGCCATCTGGTAGCCATCGATGGTGGTCACCACCGACGACGATTCACCAGGCAGGTTGACCAGGATGGCGGTGGTCGAGCCACCGTACTGCGCGCCGTAGTAGATGCCGGCCAGCATGATCAGCGCGGCCACCGGGGGCAGCGTGTAGGTCACCGGCAGCAGCATGGCGATGGTGGCCAGCGGGCCGATGCCCGGCAGCACGCCGATCAGCGTGCCCAGCACGCAGCCGAGGAAGCAGTAGCCTATGTTCTGCAGGGTCAGGGCCGTGGAGAACCCAAGGCCCAGATGCTCGATCAAATCCATGACGCCGCCTCCCCGCCTGCATCGTTGTGCCACGAGATATCCTCGACAGCAGGCGCGCGCAGGCTGCGGCCCCGATGGCTTATCCATTCACGGTAGGCGCGGGTGCTTTCATCCGCCTTTCAGTGCGGCACGCTGCGGGTATGTACCGATGGGCGGAGCGTGACGCCGGAGATGCCTGAGGCACAAAGCAGCCGCCCCGCGCTCGGGCGGGGCGTTTCGGCACGGCTGCCGCTTGCGCGGCAGGCGGGAGCGCGATGGCGATGTCCCTACTGCTTCGTGGCGTCCTTGCTCATCGCATCCTTGCCCATGGCGTCCTTCCCCATCGTGTCCTTGCCCATGGCGTCGTGCCCCTTCTTCATCTTGTCCTTGCTCATCGCATCCTTGCTCATTGCATCCTTGCCCATGGCGTCCTTGCCCATGGTGTCCTTGGCCATGCTGCTGTCCTTGCTCATGGGAGCGGCATCCTTCTTCATGGCGTCCTGCGCGAAAGCGTGGCCGCCGAGCAGCATGGTGGCCGAGAGCAGGGCTGCGAACAGTTTGTTCATGGAATACTCCTTGGGGTGGTCAGTGTGCAGGCCGGCACCATGCCGGCCGATTCTTCGCGCGGATCCATGCGGGTCAGGATCCGCCGAACCAGTTGTATCCCTGGTCTTCCCAGTAACCGCCGGGATACGTGTTGGTGACGTACAGCGCCATGATGTGCTTGGGGTTCTTGTAGCCAAGCTTGGTCGGCATGCGCAGCTTCATGGGAAAGCCGTATTTGGGAGGCAGTCTTTCCCCGTCGTAGGTAAAGGTCAGCAAGGTCTGCGGATGCAGCGCGGTCGGCATGTCGATGCTGGTGTAGTAGTCGTCGGCGCAGCGGAAGCCGACGTAGCGGGCGCTGGTGTCCGCGCCCACCCGCTGCAGGAACGTCGAGAACGGCGTGCCGCCCCATTTGCCGATGGCACTCCAGCCCTCCACGCAAATATGCCGCGTGACCTGCGAGGTCTGCGGCAGCGCGTAGAGCTGCTCGAGTGTCCACGGGGTCTTGCGCGCGACCAGGCCGCTCACTTCGAGGCGAAAGCCATCGGCCTGCACCTGCGGCACTTCATCCTCGCCGTAGAAGGCGTTGAACGGGAACGGTCGCGTCAGCCGGGATTCATCGTAGGTCGGCGCCAGCCGGTCGGGATCGAACAGCCAGCCCTGCACTCGGTCGTTGAAGCGCGACACCGCGGCGAGGAAGCGCTCGACGGAGGCGTCGTCGCTGATGCTGCAACCGGTCAGCAGCGACAAGCCGCCGAGCGTGATGGCACGCTTGCCGAACAGGCGGCGCGAGGGCATGTCGAGTGCGCGCGCAGCATCGCGCAGGATCAGTTCCCGGTCCGGCACGGCGATGGTCTTGGGCTTGGTCATGGGAGCTCTCTTGCGTGGGGGGAAGCGGGTACTCAGCGGCCGCGCAGCATGATCAGCAGCGTGCGCGGCACCAGCGCCACCATCGCCACATGCACGACCACAAACAGCACGATGGCGCTCATGCAGACGAAATGGACCCAGCGCGCCGCGTCGTAGCCGCCCATCAGCGTGCGCAGCAACGGGAATTGCACCGATTTCCACACCGCGAGGCCGGACAACACGGTCAGCACCAGTATCAGCACCACGCCGCAGTACATCGCCTTCTGCGCCGCGTTGTATTGCGCCAGGTCCGCATGCGCCAGGCGGCCGCGCAGCGCGGCACCGATGTCGCGCAGCGCGCCGCGCAGCGACAGCGGCAGGAAGCGGCGGCGCAAGCGGCCGGTCAGCACGTTCATCGACAGGTAGAACAGCCCGTTGGCCACCAGCAGCCACATCGCGGCGAAGTGCCACTGCAGCGCGCCGCCCAGCCAGCCGCCGAGCGTGATGTCATTCGGAAAGCGCAGGCCGAACAGCGGCGAGGCGTTGTAGATGCGCCAGCCGCTGAGGACCATGATGACGACGGCGATGGCGTTGAGCCAGTGGGTCAGGCGCACCCAGCCAGGCTGGATGATGGCGGACGTATGTCCGCGGCGGCCGGGTACGGGCCGCGATGGCTGATTTGTCTCCACCGTCGTTCTCCAGGAGCGGGCGATATTGCGCAACGCGCGCCGGGGTCCGGATGGGATGAGGGCGTGGCGCTGCAGCGTTCTATGTGCTTTTGTCGACGGTCAGGCCACGAACTTACACGCGCGCCGAAATTTTTTTACGGAGCGCGGACGCGTCGGCAAGGGGTATGCCCGGGGTCACTCAGCAAGCTCGGAGGGGGCGCGGCAGGCGCGCGGCGCAAGGGGAACGGGCTGTTGGGCGAGGCAGGAAACGGCTACCCGCACGCTTGACATTAGCATCGGGCGGGCACGGCGCCAAAGACAATCGGCGCCAGGCTCCGCGCCGCCCGGCCGGGGCAGGGCCTGCACGGTGCGTGCCGCTACAATGCTGGCTTCCCGGACGCGCTGCGCCATTCCCCGCCCGGGGACAGCCCCCGCCGTACCGCACCAGGACCCCGAGATGCCTTTCACCGCCGAGCAACTGACCGAATACATGGACTTCGCGGGCCAGCTCGCGCAAGCGGCCGGCGCCGCCAGCCTGCCGTACTTCCGCAGCGCGCCCGCGGTGCAGGACAAGGGCGGCCGGCGTTTCGACCCGGTCACCGAGGCCGACAAGGCTGCCGAGCATGCCATGCGCGCCCTGATCCGGGCACGCTACCCCGAGCACGGCATCCTGGGCGAGGAGGAGGAGCGCGTGGCCGGCAGTTCGCCGCTGACCTGGGTGCTGGATCCGATCGACGGCACCCGGGCTTTTATCACCGGGCTGCCGCTGTGGGGTACGCTGATCGCACTCAACGACGGCCAGCGGCCGGTGCTCGGCGTGATGGACCAGCCCTTCACGCGCGAGCGCTTCAGCGGCGACGGGCGCGGCGCCTGGCTCAATGGCCAGCCGCTGCGCACGCGCCCTTGCGCGGACCTCGCGCAGGCCAAGGTGATGTGCACCACGCCGGAGATGTTCGAGGACGAGGCCCAGTTCGCGGCCTTTCGCCGCGTCGCGGATGCCGCCCGGATGCAGCGCTACGGGGGCGACTGCTACGCCTATTGCATGGTTGCCGCCGGCCACGTGGACGCGGTCGTCGAGGCGGGCCTGAAGCCATACGACGTGCAGGCGCTGATCCCGATCGTGCAGGGTGCCGGCGGCGTGATGACCAGCTGGAGCGGTGGCGATGCGCAGCACGGCGGCACCGTGGTCGCCTGCGGCGATGCGCGCCTGCACCAGCAGATACTCGCCCTGCTCAACGCGCCGGCCTGACCATCCCCGGGGCCGGCCGGACCGTTCGCTTGCCAGGAACGCGCTATGATTCAGGGCTTCATTTTTGCAGCAGGAAAGAAACAAGAAACATGACGTCAAACGCATGCGGCCTCGATTTCGGCACCTCCAATTCCACGGTGGGCTGGGTCCGTCCGGGCCAGGCCACGCTGTTGCCGCTCGAAGACGGCAAGCTGACGCTGCCCTCGGTGATCTTTTTCCATGCCGAAGACCCGCTGGTGAGCTACGGCCGCGCCGCGCTCGGCGATTACCTGGCCGGCTACGAGGGGCGGCTGATGCGCTCGCTCAAGAGCCTGCTGGGCACCTCGATGATGGAGGACAGCACCGAGGTGATGGGCCAGGCCATGCCGTTCCGCAAGCTGCTCGCGCATTTCATCGGTGAACTCAAGCAGCGTGCCGAGAGCGTCGCGGGCGCGCGCTTCGAGCAGGTCGTGCTGGGCCGCCCGGTGTTCTTCATCGACGAAGACCAGAAGGCCGACCAGCTTGCCGAGCAGACCCTGCGCGAAATCGCCGCCGACGCCGGCTTCAGGGACATCGAGTTCCAGTACGAGCCGATCGCCGCGGCCTTCGACTACGAAGCGACGATTTCCCGCGAGGAACTGGTGCTGGTGGCGGACATCGGCGGCGGTACCTCGGACTTCTCGCTGGTGCGCCTGTCGCCCGAGCGCGCCGGCAAGACCGACCGGCGCGGCGACATCCTCGCCAACGGCGGCGTGCATATCGGCGGCACGGATTTCGACAAGAGCCTGAGCCTGGCCAGCGTGATGCCCTTCCTCGGCCTGGGCAGCGAGCTGCGCAACGGCAAGGCGATGCCGTCGGGGCAGTACTTCGACCTGGCGAGCTGGCACACCATCAACCTGGTGTACACGCGCAAGGCGTGGTCGCACGTGATGGACAACTATCGCGACGCCGCCGACAAGGTCAAGCTCGACCGCCTGATCAGCCTGATCAAGCAGCGTGCCGGCCACTGGCTGGCGATCCAGGTGGAAGCGGCCAAGATCGCGCTGTCCGCCGAGCCGCAGACCGAGCTCGACCTGGGCCGCATCGCGCCGGGCGAGACCATGGCCATCAGCCGCGCCGACTTCGACCAGTCGATCGGCAAGCTGGTCGGCAAGACCGAGCAGACCGTGCAGGCCCTGCTGCGCGACGCCGGCGTGCAGGCCGATGGCATCGATACCGTGCTGTTCACAGGCGGCTCCAGCAGCGTGCCGCTGCTGCGCGAGCGGCTTTCCGAACTGATCCCGGGCGCGCAGCGCATCGAGGGCGACCTGTTCGGCGGCATCGGCTCGGGCCTGGCGCTGGACGCGCGGCGCAAGTTCGGCTGAACCCACGGGGCCGCGTGCGCCGGTCTCCGGCGCCGCCCGGCAGACCTCTGCCCCGTGTCATGCCGTCATGCTAATGTGCCGTTTTCGCGCAATCGAAGAGGCAATACATGCAAGCGGCTATCGTCGAAGCCGGCTACGGCTCCGATCCGGTCGGCCTGGTAAGCGGCTTCCGCTTCCCGCCGGGAAAGCCGGGCCAGCCCATCGACTCGGCCAGCGCATCCGCCTGGCTCAAGGCGCCGCCGCCTGGCGACGAATTCATCTGGCTGCACTTCAACCTCGCCCATAGCGCCTGCGAGCGCTGGCTCAAAGGGCAGATGGACCTGCCTGAAGGGTTTTTCGAGGCGCTGCGCGAGGGCTCCCGTTCCACGCGTATCGAACGCCTCGACGCGGCGCTGCTGGCCGTGGTCAACGACGTCATTTATAACTTCGGCGTCACTTCCACCGATATCTCCACGCTGTGGGCCTGCGCCGACCGCCGCCTGCTGGTGACGGCCCGCCTCAAGCCGCTGCGCTCGGTGGACCAGTTGCGCGCCTCGGTCAAGCAGGGCGAGCTGTTCAGTTCGCCGCTGTCGCTGCTGGTGCACTTGCTGCGCGACCAGGCCGACGTGCTGGTACGCATCGTGCGCGAAACCAGTGCCAACGTGGACCTGATCGAAGACCGCCTGCTGTCGCAGCGGCTGCAGGGCAACCGTGTGGAGCTGGGCTCGATGCGGCGCGGGCTGGTGCGGCTGCAGCGGCTGCTGGCGCCCGAGCCCGGCGCGCTGTTCCGGCTGCTGAACCGGCCGCCGGACTGGCTGCGCGAGGAGGACAGCCAGGACCTGCGCGAATCCACCGAAGAGTTCTCGCTGGTGCTCAGCGACCTGGCGGCGCTGGTCGAGCGCATCAAGCTGCTGCAGGAAGAAATCGCCGCCAAGCTAAACGAGCAGACCAACCGCACGCTGTTTACACTGACCCTGGTGACGGTGCTGGCGCTGCCCATCAATATCGTGGCCGGCTTCTTCGGCATGAACGTGGGCGGCATTCCGCTGGCGGACCACCCGCACGGCTTCTGGGTGCTGGTGGTGCTGGTGGCCAGCTTCACCGTGCTGGCCGGGCGCTGGGCGTTCCGCAAGCAGGAAGACTACTGAACGCCACCGGACGGCAGTGGCGCCCGTTCATACCGCCGTCACATGCTGCTGCTAGGCTGGCGTGCTGATGCGAAGAGGAGTGTGCGATGAGACCAGACGAGAGCGAGCTGATCCGGCGTATCCACCGCGAGGTGGCCGATCACTATGACGAAGAACTCGAACTGGAGCTGGAAGACCACCACGTCGACACGCTGTTCGGCGAAGGCGGCGGCGGCCTGGACGAAGAGGAGCGCGCTGCGCGCCGCGAGTATTTCCGCGAGCTGTTCCGCCTGCAGGGCGAGCTGGTCAAGCTGCAGAGCTGGGTGGTGGAGAGCGGCCACAAGGTCGTGATCCTGTTTGAAGGGCGCGACGCCGCCGGCAAGGGCGGCGTGATCAAGCGCATCACGCAGCGGCTCAATCCGCGCGTGGCCCGCGTGGCGGCGCTGCCCGCGCCCAACGACCGCGAGCGCACGCAATGGTATTTCCAGCGCTATGTCTCGCACCTGCCGGCCGCCGGCGAGATCGTGCTGTTCGACCGCAGCTGGTACAACCGCGCCGGGGTCGAGCGCGTGATGGGTTTCTGCACCGACGACCAGTACGAGGAGTTCTTCCGCTCCGTGCCGGAGTTCGAGCGCATGCTGGTGCGCTCGGGCATCCAGGTCATCAAGTACTGGTTCTCGATCTCCGACGACGAACAGAACCTGCGCTTCCTCAGCCGCATCCATGACCCGCTCAAGCAGTGGAAGCTCAGCCCGATGGATCTCGAGTCGCGCCGCCGCTGGGAGGACTACACGCGCGCCAAGGAGATCATGCTGGAGCGCACCCATATCGCCGAGGCGCCGTGGTGGGTGGTGCAGGCGGTCGACAAGAAGAAGGCGCGCCTGAACTGCATCCATCACCTGCTGCAGCAGATGCCCTACGTCGAGCGCGTGCAGCCGCCGGTGGTGCTGCCGCAGCGCGAGCGGCACGAGGACTACACGCGGCAGCCGGTGCCACAGGCCATGGTGGTGCCGGAGATCTACTGATCGCCGCCACGGCCGCGGCGGTGCCGACCGGCGCCACCACGTCCGTGGCGCCGCGCTTTCCCTGCCTCAGCCCTTCTTCCTGGCATCGCGCAGCGCCACCTCGCGCTCCGGCCTCGCGGCGATGATCTTCCTGCGCTTCTTCTTTTTCAGTTCCTTCCACGCCTTGCATTCCTTGCGCGTGCGCAGGCACCCCTTGCAGTAGCCGGTGGCCTCGTCGAACTTGCAGATCTTGATGCAGGGCGACGGCACGCTCATGGCGCGCTCCCGCATTCGGCACGGCGCAGCACGAAATCGGCCACATCGTCGCGCACCGGCGACAGCCAGTGCAGGGGATCGGAGAAGGCGCCGATCAGCAAGGTGTGCGAGAGCCGCGCGTAGCTGCGGTACTGCGTGGGCACGCCGCGCTGTTCCAGCCTGGCCGCCATCTGCGCCGAGTTGCGCTGCGGGTTGACCAGGCGGTCGCCTTCATCCACGCCGATGAAGGCGGCGGGCGTGCCCGCCCGCGCATAGTCGATCGGCTGCGAGCCGGCGGGGTAGTCGGGATGGTGGAACACGGGCCTGGCCTGCGGGTTCTCGATGGGCAGGAAATCGTAGGGCCCGGCCAGGCCGATCCAGCCGCGCAATTGTGCCGGGCTCATGTCGACGCCTTCCAGCCAGCGCGGATCGAGCGCCAGCATGGCGGCGTTGTAGGCGCCGGCACTATGGCCCATCACGAACAGGCGCTGCGGGTCGCCGCCATAGCTGGCGATCTCGCGCCGCGTCCAGGCGACCGCGCGCGCGTTGTCGGCCAGGAAATCGGGGTAGCCGACCTCGGGATAGAGGCGGTAGTCGGGAATCACGGTAAGGATGCCCCGCGCGGCCAGCGCGGCGGCGACGTAGGCATAGTCGGCCTTCTCGCCACTGCTCCAGGTGCCGCCGTAGAAGAACACCACCACCGGCGCCTTGCCGCCGCATGCCGGCTCGCGCGGCGCGTAGACGTCGAGCTTGCCCCGTGCGCCGCTGGCAAAGGGGACGCCGGCGCTCAGGGCATACGCCTTGCTTTGGGTTAATCCATTGAGCACATCCGCGGTGGAGCACGCGCCCAGACCGGCCAGCGGCAGCGCGAGCATCGGTGCAAGAAAACGTGTTGGTGACATGGGCCTGCCCTTTGCGCCGGTAATTTTTTCAAATGCCGCCGGCCATTCTTGCATGACGGCGGGCGCCGTGCATTGCCTGGCATGCTGCGGCGCGGCCATGGCCGCGTGCAATGGCGCGCTTGCGTATTGGTCTGCGCGGTGCGCCGCAATATGGATGCCCGCTGGATGCCCGCCCGCGAGCCGGCAACGCGCATCCGTCCGACCAATCCTGCGGATCCTGAATCCTGGCGATCCCGCAGAAGCCTCCGGAGGTACCCGCTTGCTTGGCACCTGGGCATGGGTCATCGGCGCGCTGCTGATCACCATGGGGCTGATCGGCTCGATGATGAAGCGCCTGCCGGTCTCGGCTTCCGCGCTGTACCTCGTGTCCGGTATCGCGCTCGGGCCGTCGGGGATGGGCCTGATCCGGGCCGACCTGGCCGACCGCGGGCATGCCGTGGTGCTGGAAACGATCACCGAGATCGCGCTGCTGGTCTCGCTGTTCGCGGTGGGGCTGCGGCTGCGCGTGCATCCGCGCGAGCGGATCTGGCGCATTCCCCTGCGGCTGGCCACGCTGGGCATGCTGCTGACCATTGCCATGCTGTATGCGATCGGCACGCTGCTCATGGGGCTGCCGGCCGGCGTGGCGCTGCTGCTGGCCGCCATCCTGGCGCCGACCGATCCGGTGCTGGCCTCCGATGTGCAGGTGGCTGACCCGCAGGACCGCGATCGCATGCGCTTCAGCCTGAGCGGGGAGGGCGGGCTGAACGATGGCGCCGCCTTTCCCTTCGTCATGCTCGCGCTCGGGCTGATGGGCGCGCGCGGGGCGGGCGGCACCTGGCAGCACTGGTTGTGGGCCGAGCTGCTGTGGGCCACGCTGGCCGGCCTGGCGCTGGGCTGGGGCATGGGCTGGCTGTGCAGCCGCGCGGTGCTGGCCTTGCGCAAGCGTCACGGTGGCGCGCTCGGCATGGAGAGCTTCTTCACCATCGGCCTGATCGGGACGGCCTACGGTGCGGCGCTGGCTGCACACAGCTATGGCTTCCTTGCCGTGTTCGCCGCCGGCCTGGCGATGCGGCATGTGGAGCATGCCGAGAACGTGGACACAGAGCCCAGCGAAGTGCTGGAGTCGGCCGCGCTGGTCGGCCAGGAAAGCACGGCGGTGCAGCACGACAAGGCTGCGGCCTACCTGGCGCATATCGTCGGCGAGTTCTCGCTGGATCTCGAGCGGCTTGCCGAACTGAGCGTGATGGTGCTGGTGGGCGCGCTGCTGTCGGCGCGGCTGCTGCGCTGGGAATACCTCGGCCTGGGGCTGGCGCTGATCCTGCTGGTACGCCCGCTGGCCGTGTATCTCAGCACCGCCGGGGCGGCGCTGCAGCCCGCCCAGCGCCGCCTGGTGGCATGGTTCGGCGTGCGGGGCATCGGCTCGGTCTATTACCTGGCATACGCCCTCGCGCATGGTGCCGATCCACGCCATGCCCTGCTGCTGGCCGACGCCACGCTGTGCGTGGTGGTGCTCTCGGTGGCGCTGCACGGCTCCTCGGCCACGCCGCTCATGGCCATGTACCGGCGCTGGCGCGGTGGCGGCGGCGGCTGACACGCCGGCGCCCAGCGCCACATGAGGCACATCCGGTACTAAAGCTCCGATCGGCGGATGCCGATATTGGCGTTGTCAATGCGCACGCCGAGGCTGCGCTGCCATCCCAGAAACGGAGCAAGAAGAGAATGTCGGACACCGGAATCCGCGCGCGCGCCAGCGTGATCGCATCACTCCTGGCCGCCGCGATGCTGGCGGCTTGTGGAGGTGGCGGGGGCGATGCGCCAGCTACCCAGGCGACGGCCAGCCCGCCCGTCGTCCCGGTTCCCTCGGTGCCGGCGCCGGCATTGGCCCCTGCGTGCAGCGGCTGTGGCGCGGTCGACGGCAGCAACTACGCGGGCAGCGGCACGGGAATCTGGGAGGCGTCCAACACCGCCGGCACCGCGGCCGACCTGTCGGTGGCCATCGGCGGAGTGAACGGCAAGGCTGTCACGCTGCTCTACACCAATGGCGCCACGGCCCAGCCCATGCCGGCGTTGTCGCTGTCGGTGATCCAGCCGGTGGTGGGCAACCTCTCGATTCAATCCGCGCAGGCCACGGGTTCGTCGCAAGACGAGCAGACCCTGCGCGACATATCCGAGTTCAACCGTTCGGGCTGGGCCGCGCTGGCGGGTACCAAGCACACCGCCAGCTTCTCCGGGATGGCGCCGCCGCCGCCGCAGGCCTCCGTGATCGGTGACGTGAAGAGCTGGTACCACACGGACGGCACGCGGCATTCGGCCACGCTCGAACGCAGCGTTCCCGGCCAGGACGGCACCATCGTCAACTTCTGGGTGGAGACCACGGAATGGACCCCGACCGGCAGCAAGATCAGCAACACCATCGTCGATTCGCTTGCGTCGGGCTTCGCCGGCGCCGGCGGCATCTATGACATGCTGACCTCGGTGGGCGGTCCGATGTGGGGGCCGCACAGCTACAGCAACCTGATTTCCGGCACCGGCCAGCCGGTCGATATCGTCATCCTCAACTTCGACAACAACAACACGCCGTACGGCACGGTGGGCTACTTCTGGGGCCTGCACAACCTGAAGAACACATCAGATGCGCGCAGCAACGAATCGCTGTCGCTCTACCTCGATTCCGAGACGCTCTACCTGGGCGGCGCCGAGGGCCTGAAGTCGATGAAGATGACCATGGCGCATGAAGGCATGCACATGCAGAATTTCTATCGCCGCGGCGTCAAGGCCGGCCCGCAGTACGCGTTCGATACCTGGCTGGAGGAGATGTCGGCGATGATGATGGAGGACTTCGCCAGCTATACCGTCGACGCCACCTTCAACGCGATCCGCGACGTGCGCTTTCGCGACTACGTGAGCTACGGCAACGGCAATTTCAATTGCAATCTGATGAGCTTCACCGGCTTCGGCGCAACCTGCGAGAGCTACTCGGTATCGGGCAGCTTCGGCGGCTTCCTCGACCGGCAGCTCGGCCTGGCCTTCTACAAGGACCTGCTCTCGCGCACCAGCAGCACCGATTCGAAGACCGTGCTCGACCAGTCCATCAAGACTGCGCGCGCGGATTCCGGCTTCGAGCAGGAACTGCTGCGCTGGAGCGTGACCAGCAATTCGCTGATGCCGGCGGCGTCCTCGCCGGCGCGCTTTGGCTACCCGGCCCGCGTCGAAGGCGGCTTCACCTTGCCGCTGATCGATCCGGACAAGTACCGCGCCACGCGCAAGCTGCCAGGCTCGGTAGCCCCCACGCTGCAGCCCTACGGCAGCTTCCCGGTGGTGCGCACCAACACCGGCGCCACGTTCAGCGAGACCGTGCGCATTCCGGCCGGCGCGACGTTGTCGGTGGTGGTGTACTGACAGGCCCGCACCGACCACGCCATGCACCGCATCCTGATCCTGATCGCCGCGCTCTGCGCCGTACTGGCGGCCTGCGTGCACGCGGTGCCGGCCGGGGGCGTGATCGCGCTCACCGGTAAGGTAATGGTCAAGGGAAGCGCCCTGTTCCAGCAGCCGATGCTGGTCACGGCAGACGGCGCGGTCTGGGTGCTGGACGCGCTTCCCGTGGAGCAGGCCCGGGCGCTGGGCAGCCGCGAGGTGACGGTCACCGGCGTGGTAGTGCGCCCAAACCAGCCGGGCACCTGGGCGCCGGCCATCCGTGTCGAGCGCCTGGAAGACACTTCCGGGGCTTTGCGCTAGCAGGGCAGAAGCGGCCCCCAATGGTGGCGCGGCGGCAGTCCGGTGGTCGCCCGATAGCCGCCCGGCGGCGGTCGCCGGCGAGCGCCTTGCACCGCCTCAGGGGAACGCCTCTTCCAGCGTCAGCACCGTACCCGTGAGGGTAGCGTCGTAGCCGGGCAGGGCATCCACCACCTGGCGGAAGCTGCCGCTGCGCAGTGCCGCCACGGCGCCGGCCAGCGCCGGGCTTTGCAGCCGCTCGCGCTCGATGGCGAAGAAATAGCGCTCCTTGAGCACCGGCACGAAATCCAGGCCGAATCGCCGCGCGGCGGTCTCCACGCCGAAACCCGCATCCGCCATGCCGCTGCCGATATAGGCCGCCACCGCCGCATGGGTGAATTCGCCGTTGCTGTAGCCCTCGATGCGGCTGCTGTCGATGCCGCGCGCCTCCAGGATCAGGTCCAGCAGCAGCCGCGTGCCCGAGCCGGTCTGGCGATTCACGAAGCGCACGTCGGGCCGGCACAGGTCGCCCAGGCTGGTGATCCGCTGCGGATTGCCTGGCCGCACGAAGATGCCCTGCGAGCGCACCGCCAGATGGATCAGCAGATGCGTCTCGGGCCGGATCCAGGTGGCGAAGCGGGCCAGTGTTCTTTGCTCGAACTCGCCGATCGGCACATGGAAGCCGGCGATGTCGCAGCCACCCTGGGCGAGCGCGGCCACCGCCTCGAGGCTGCCGCAATATTTCAGGTCGTGGCGCACCTGGTGCGCATCGAGGAAATCATGCAGGGCGGCTACGGCGAAGCCATGGCTGGCGTGCAGGCGCAACGCAGGCTCGGCGCGGTTCACCAGCTTCTTGAGCTCGATCTCCAGCTCCGATGCCAGGCTTTCCAGCGTGGGCGAGAGCCGCGCCGCAATGCGCTTGCTGGCCCACACCAGTTGCTGCGCCAGCGGCGACAGCGCAGTGCCGCGGCCGCGGCTCTTGGCGATCAGCGCGCCGCCGAACAGGGCTTCCGCGTCGCGCAGGATGCCCCAGGCATAGCGGTAGGACAGGCCGGCGGCCTGCGCCGACTGGCTGATGCTGCCGGTGCTTTCGATCAGGCCAAGCAAGGTCACCAGGCGCGAAACGTCCAGCGCCGGGCCGGCGCCGGAATCGTCGTCGCGGACCTGCAGGTGGGGCTCTATGGAAATGCGGATCATATGTGAAAAATAGCATATTGCTCGAATGCATCCAACTGCCTATAGTCCGCTCAAAGAGGCACTGAAAGCGGGAGGATGTCGCTCGAAGTGGCAGTGCAGCATGGCTGAAGCCCGCCGGACGGCCTCCAGATATGAAAAAAATAGCATATAAAGCGGTGGCTGCACGACGGTCGCCGCACCCCGCAGCAGATCCTGGCAAGACGCGCAAGCCAATGCGCCGCACCGTCTGCCGCCGGCCCTAACGCGCCGGCCCGTGCTGCTTCACCAGGAGATCCGATGTCCCTACCCGCCGCTGACGCCTTGCGCGAGCCGGCTCGCGCGCAGATCGCCGGCATCATCGCGGCGCGCCGCGACATGCCAGGCGCCTTGCTGCCCATCCTCCACGAGATCCAGGACGCGGTTGGCTATGTGCCGTCCGAGGTCCTGCCCGAGATCGCGCGCGCGCTGAACCTGTCGCGTGCCGAAGTCCACGGCGTGGTCACCTACTATCACGACTTCCGCGAGCGCAAGGCCGGCCGCCACGTGGTGCGCGTATGCCGCGCCGAGGCGTGCCAGTCGGTGGGCGGCGAGGCGCTGGCCGCGCACGCCGAGCGCGCCGTCGGCTGCGCGTTCCACGAGACCACCGCCAATGGCGAATTCACGCTCGAGGCGGTCTATTGCCTGGGGCAGTGCGCCTGCGGCCCGGCCGTGATGATCGACGGCAAGCTGGCCGGGCGCGTCACGCCGCAGCGCTTCGACGCGCTGCTCGCCGCTTGCGAGCGCAGCGCGGAGGTGCCAGCATGAGCGCCACCGCGACCGCTACGACTACCACTACCGTATTCGTCCCCTGCGATTCCAGCGCGCTCGCCATGGGCGCCGACGAAGTCGCGAACGCCATCGCGCGCGAGGCCGCGGCGCGCGGCGCCGCCGTGACGCTGGTGCGCAACGGCTCGCGCGGCATGTTCTGGCTGGAGCCGCTGGTGGAGGTGCAGACCGCGGCGGGCCGCGTGGCCTATGGCCCGGTTACGCCGGAAGACGTGCCGGCGCTGTTCGACGCGGGCTTGCTCGCCGGCGGCGCGCATGCGCTGGCGCTCGGGCTCACCGACGAGATTGCCTTCCTCAAGAAGCAGGAGCGCCTGACTTTCGCCCGCGTGGGCATCACCGATCCGCTCTCCCTGGCCGACTACCTCGCACACGATGGCTTTGCCGGCCTGACACGCGCGCTGGCGCTGGACGGCGCGCAGATCGTGCGCGAGGTCACCGATTCCGGCCTGCGCGGGCGCGGCGGCGCAGCCTTCCCCACCGGCATCAAGTGGCAGACCGTGCTGAACGCGAACTCGCCCGTCAAGTATGTGGTCTGCAACGCCGACGAGGGCGATTCCGGCACCTTCTCGGACCGCATGGTGATGGAAGGCGATCCCTTCATGCTGATCGAAGGCATGACCATCGCCGGCCTGGCGGTCGGGGCAGAGCACGGCTATATCTACGTGCGTTCGGAGTATCCGCACGCCATCGCCATGCTGGAGGCCGCCATCGACATCGCGCAGGCGGCCCGCTGGCTCGGCGAAGATATCCGCGGCAGCGGGCGGCGCTTCTGCCTGGAAGTGCGCAAGGGCGCCGGCGCCTACGTGTGCGGCGAAGAAACCGCGCTGCTGGAAAGCCTCGAGGGCAAGCGCGGCGTGGTGCGCGCCAAGCCGCCGCTGCCGGCGCTCGAAGGCCTGTTCGGCCAGCCCACCATCATCAACAACGTGATCTCGCTGGCCACCGTGCCGCTGATCCTGGCGCGCGGCGCGCAGTTCTACCGCGACTACGGCATGGGGCGCTCGCGCGGCACGCTGCCGTTCCAGCTGGCCGGGAACGTGCGCCAGGGCGGCCTGGTGGAGAAGGCCTTCGGCGTGACCCTGCGCGAGCTGCTGGAAGACTACGGCCAGGGCACGCGCAGCGGCCGTGCCATCCGCGCGGTGCAGGTGGGCGGGCCGCTCGGCGCCTACCTGCCGGTGTCGCGCCTGGACACGCCGATGGACTATGAGGCGTTCGCCGCCTTCGGCGCGGTGCTCGGGCACGGCGGCATCGTGGTGTTCGACGACACCGTGGACATGGCGAAGCAGGCGCGCTATGCGATGGAATTCTGCGCCATCGAATCCTGCGGCAAGTGCACGCCGTGCCGGATCGGCTCCACGCGCGGCGTGGAGGTGATCGACAAGATCATCGCCGGCGACCAGCCGGTCAAGCATGTGAAGCTGGTGCGCGACCTGTGCGACACCATGCTGGGCGGCTCGCTCTGCGCCATGGGCGGCATGACGCCGTACCCCGTGCTGTCGGCGCTCGACGCCTTCCCGGAAGACTTTGGCGTGGCCGTGCCCGCCAAGGCTGCCTGATGCCACTGAACCAGCAAGATACCAGCGAAGAAATGCGGGAGCCCGCCTTGAACACACGCAACGAAATCGACTTTGGTACGCCCCCCAGCGAGGCGCAGGAGCAGGTCACGCTGCAGATCGACGGGGTCGACATCACGGTGCCGGCCGGCACCTCGCTGATGCGCGCCGCCGTGCAGGCCGGCGTCAACGTGCCCAAGCTGTGCGCCACCGACAGCCTCGAGTCCTTCGGCTCGTGCCGCCTGTGCCTGGTCGAGATCGAAGGCCGGCGCGGCTATCCGGCCTCATGCACCACGCCGGCCGAAGCCGGCATGAAGGTGCGCACGCAGAGCGACAAGCTGGCCGACCTGCGCCGCGGCGTGATGGAGCTGTACATCTCCGACCACCCGCTGGACTGCCTGACCTGTCCCACCAACGGCAACTGCGAGTTGCAGGACATGGCCGGCGTAGTGGGCCTGCGCGAAGTGCGCTATGGCTACGACGGCGCCAACCACCGCGCCGAGGCCAAGGACGAATCCAACCCGTATTTCACCTACGATCCTTCCAAGTGCATCGTGTGCAACCGCTGCGTGCGCGCCTGCGAGGAAACGCAGGGCACCTTCGCGCTCACCATCAGCGGGCGCGGCTTCGACTCGCGCGTGACGGCGGGGCAGGGCGGCAGCTTCATGGAGTCGGACTGCGTGTCGTGCGGGGCCTGCGTGCAGGCCTGCCCCACCGCCACGCTGGCCGAGACCTCCATCATCCGCATGGGCCAGCCCGAGCACAGCGTGGTCACCACTTGCGCGTACTGCGGCGTGGGCTGCGCCTTCAAGGCCGAGATGAAGGGCAATGAAGTGGTGCGCATGGTGCCGTACAAGGACGGCCAGGCCAACGAAGGCCACTCGTGCGTGAAGGGGCGTTTCGCCTGGGGCTACGCCACCCACAAGGACCGCATCCTCAACCCGATGATCCGCGCGAAGATCACCGACCCGTGGCGCGAAGTCTCGTGGGAAGAGGCCATCGCCTACGCCGCTTCGCAGTTCAAGCGCATCCAGGCCGAGCATGGCCGCGACTCCATCGGCGGCATCGTCTCGTCGCGCTGCACCAATGAAGAAGGCTACCTGGTGCAGAAGCTGGTGCGCGCCGCCTTCGGCAACAACAACGTCGATACCTGCGCGCGGGTCTGCCACTCGCCCACCGGCTACGGCCTCAAGCAGACGCTCGGCGAATCGGCCGGCACGCAGACCTTCCGTTCGGTCGAGAAGTCCGACGTCATCCTGGTGATGGGCGCCAACCCGACCGACGGCCACCCGGTGTTCGCCTCGCGCATGAAGAAGCGCCTGCGCGCCGGCGCGAAATTGATCGTGATCGACCCGCGCCGCATCGACCTGGTCGATTCGCCGCACGTGCGCGCCGACTACCACCTGCAGCTGCGCCCGGGCACCAACGTCGCCGTGGTCACCGCGCTGGCCCACGTGATCATCACCGAAGGGCTGGCGGACGACGCCTTTATCGCCGAGCGTTGCGAGGACCGAGCGTTCCAGCAATGGCGCGACTTCGTCAGCCTGCCGGAGAACTCGCCCGAAGCCATGGCGGAGGTCACCGGCATCCCGGCCGGGCAACTGCGCGGCGCCGCGCGCCTGTACGCCACCGGCGGCAACGCCGCGATCTACTACGGCCTGGGCGTGACCGAGCATGCGCAGGGCTCCACCACCGTGATGGGCATCGCCAACCTGGCCATGTGCACCGGCAACATCGGCCGCGAAGGCGTGGGCGTGAATCCCCTGCGCGGGCAGAACAACGTGCAGGGCTCGTGCGACATCGGCTCCTTCCCGCACGAGCTGCCGGGCTACCGCCATGTGTCGGACTCGACCACGCGCGGCCAGTTCGAGGCGGCCTGGAACGTGGAGATCAATCCGGAGCCGGGCCTGCGCATCCCCAATATGTTCGAGGCCGCGCTGTCGGGCAGCTTCAAGGGCCTGTACTGCCAGGGCGAGGACATCGTGCAGTCCGACCCGAACACGCAGCACGTGGCGGCGGCGCTGTCGGCGATGGAATGCATCGTGGTGCAGGACATCTTCCTCAACGAGACCGCCAAGTACGCGCACGTGTTCCTGCCGGGCTCGTCCTTCCTCGAGAAGGACGGCACCTTCACCAACGCCGAGCGCCGCATCTCGCGCGTGCGCAAGGTGATGCCGCCCAAGGCGCGCTACGCCGACTGGGAAGCCACCGTGCTGCTGTCCAATGCGCTGGGCTACCCGATGGAGTACACCCACCCGTCGCAGATCATGGACGAGATCGCGCGGCTCACGCCGTCCTTCCATGGCGTCAGCTATGCGCGCCTGGACGAGCTCGGCAGCATCCAGTGGCCGTGCAACGAGGCCGCGCCAGACGGCACGCCCACCATGCACATCGGCAGCTTCGTGCGCGGCAAGGGCAAGTTCATCATCACGCGCTACGTGCCCACCACCGAGCGCGTCAACCGCGCCTTCCCGCTGATCCTCACCACCGGGCGCATCCTCTCGCAATACAACGTGGGCGCGCAGACGCGCCGCACCGAGAACGTGATGTGGCACGACGAGGACCGCCTGGAGATCCATCCGCACGATGCCGAGGAGCGCGGCATCAAGGACGGTGACTGGGTCGGCGTGCAAAGCCGCGCTGGCGAGACCGTGCTGCGCGCCATCGTCAGCGAGCGCATGCAGCCGGGCGTGGTCTACACCACCTTCCACTTTCCCGAGTCGGGCGCCAACGTGATCACCACCGACAACTCGGACTGGGCCACCAACTGCCCCGAGTACAAGGTCACGGCGGTGCAGGTGATGCCGGTGGCGCAGCCGTCCGAATGGCAGCGCCAGTACCAGGATTTCAACGCGCAGCAGTTGCGCCTGCTGCAGGCGGCCAGCGCGGAGGCTGGCCCGGCATGACCGCGATCCGCTCCGGCGCGGGATGGGCGCCCGGCGATGCCGAGCCGCCCACCCATAGCACCTTCGAGGTCGGGCGCAGCCGCCTGGGCCTGGTTGCGCTGGAGGCCGACGAACTGGCCGAGGAAGTGCCGGTCGCGCTCGAGTACAACGGTATCTCGCACGCGGTGATGCTGGCGTCCCCGGCCGACCTGGATGACTTCGCGCTTGGCTTCAGCCTGAGCGAAGGCCTGGTGGCCAGCCCGCGCGACATCTACGAGATCGACACCGAGGTGGGCTGCGACGGCATCACCGTGCGCCTGCGCATCGCCGCCGAAGCGTTCGCGGCCTTCAGGGAGCGGCGCCGCGCCATGACCGGCCGTACCGGCTGCGGCCTGTGCGGCACCGAATCGCTGCAGGAAGTCATGCGCGCGCCGGCGCCGGTCAGCAGCAGCGCCAGCTTCAGCGGCGCCGCGTTGTATGCCGCCTTCGCGCAGCTGCAGACGCGCCAGGAACTGCTGCGCCACACCGGCTCCACCCACGCCGCCGCCTGGCTGCGCCCCGACGGGCAGGTCGGCCTGGTGCGCGAAGACGTGGGCCGCCACAACGCGCTGGACAAGCTGATCGGCGCGCTGGCGCGCGGCGGCGAGGACATCGCGCGCGGCGCCGTGCTCGTGACCAGCCGCGCCAGCTATGAAATGGTGCTCAAGACCGCCAGCGCCGGCGTCGGCCTGCTCGCCGCGGTGTCCGGCCCCACCGCGCTCGCGGTGCGCCTGGCGCAGGAAGCCGGCGTCACCCTGGCAGGCTTCGTGCGCGACGGCCGCCACGTGGTCTATACCCATCCCCAACGCCTGCAGGACAGGACGGAACAGGCATGAACACGGACAACCTCGTCAAGATGGCGAACCAGATCGGCAGCTTCTTCGAAGCCATGCCGGACCGGGAAGAAGCGCTCGCGGACATCGCCTCGCATATCAAGCGTTTCTGGGAGCCGCGCATGCGGCGTGCGCTGCTGGAGCTGCTGGATGGCGGCGGCGCCACCGGCCTGGACGACATTGTCGTGCAGGCCGTGACGCGCCACCGCGCCTTGCTTGCGGTGACGCTGCGGAAGTCGGAGCAGCAGGCCGAGCACCAGTGATCAGCCGCGCTTCCAGCGCTGCAGGATTTCCAGGATCGCCAGCGTGAACAAGGTGGCGAATACGGCCGTGGCGTCGCGCCCCAGCCCCGCCGCCACGCCGATGGCGGCCACCATCCAGATGCTGGCCGCCGTAGTCAGGCCCTTGATGCTGCCCTCGTCATTGAGCTTGATGATGGCGCCCGCGCCCAGGAAGCCGATGCCCGAGGCCAGGCCCTGGAGCACCCGGCTCATGTCGGCCAGTGGCACGCCCGCCTGCAGCGGCACCAGCACGAACAGCGCCGAACCGAGCGACACCAGCATATGCGTGCGCAGGCCTGCGGCCTTGCCGGACGTCTCCCGCTCGTAGCCGATCAGGCCGCCGAGGATCACCGCCACCGAGAGCCGGATCAGGATCCGCGTGGCTTCCTTGATGTCGGGCACGTCGGCGAATTCCGCGCGGAAGGTGCCGTAGATGTCGGTCCAGAGGGATTCCATTTTCTGCTGCCTGGCGGGCCGGGAGTCATTCCAGCGTAGCAGGCGCCGCGGGCGGGCGGGATCGGAGTTTGGCTGACATCGCGGCTCGGAGGGGGCGGGCGGGGTGCTGCAGCGTAAGCACGGACTCGCGCGGTCGAGCTGCATGGCCCGCGCGGCGCATGCCATCACGACGACTGCCTGCCCATGGGGATCTCCTTGCCCTTGCAGTCGACGAAGACGATGCCCTTGCCCATGCCGGCATAACGGTAGTAGACCGTGGTGCGTGACTTGACCGGCGTGGTGTCGTAGCCGGACAGGTCTGCACCAGGTGCGCAGAGCCGTTCGACCTCCTCGGGCCACTGGAACTGGCGGGCCTTGTGGGCGATCCAGCGGTCGACCAGCGGGCCGGCCGCGAACCAGTAAGCCCATCGGCTGGGGGAGAACCATTTGGCCAACGGCCCTTTACGGTCGGGCATGAAGCCACTCGGCTTGCGCACTTGCCCTGCGGCGATGGCTTCGGGGTGCGGCTGGACGGCGTCAAAGCCAAGCTCCATGTAGCGGCGTATGAATTCGAGGCGTTCCAGGCAACGGCCGAAGGTGGCGGAGTCCACGACATCGAAAGCGCCACCGACCGTGTAAGGCCGATCCCGTAGCGCGCGCTGGAAGGTGATGGGGTCCCAGTGCGTCAGTTGGTCGTAGGGCACAGGGAAGCAGAGGCGAAGTCGGTAGTCGGTGCCGAGTTCGACGAAGGGAGCTACCTCGCGCCAAGGCAAATGCACGACGCGATGGTCATGTGTTACGACGTGGACCAATTGTGCTTGGTGATTGAATCGCTGCCTGCTGTTAGCGCTGACGCCGCCAGCCCAAAGGAAGAACCATGCGATCAGCCCGAAAGGGATGCAGGCCAGAAGTCCCAGCAGCAAGTCCGTCGCGCTCTTGACTTCGCCGAACAAAGGGGCAAGCACGAGGACGGAAAACAGCGCGAAGGTGAACCCGCCCATTGGCAAGTACACGACGAAGTTGATTTCGCCTTCCATATCCGGTTCCAGATAGCGCGCATTGAACAACTCGCTGTCCGACAGATCATCGCTGAACCAGAGATCGCCGGGGTACATGGCGTAGCGGATATCCGGCAGCCGGCTGAAATCGTTGCGCTCGTCAAGCACTCCGCATCGCCGCTCGAAATCGGCTTTGGGATCGCCCGGCGGAAAAGACGTGTTCTGAGTCTGGCTCACGGGCAATGACTCCTCCATCATGATGACCGCCCGGCGAGACGGATCTCCTTGCCATTGCGGTCGACGAAGACGATGCCTTTGCCCATGCCGGCATAACGGTAGTAGACCGTGGTGCGTGACTTGACCGGCGTGGTGTCGTAGTCGGACAGGTCTGCACCGGGTGCGCAGAGCTGTTCTACCTCCTCGGGCCACTGGAACTGGCGGGCCTCGCGGGCTAGCCAGCGGTCCACCAGCGGGCCGGCGGCGAACCAGTAAGCCCATCGGCTCGGGGAGAGCCATTTGGGCAGGAGCCTATTGCGCTCGGGCGGGAAGCCGCTTGGCTTGCGCGCCAGCCCCGACGCGACGGCCTCGGGATGCGGTTGCACCGCGTCGAAGCCATGCTCCATGTAGCGGCGGATGAATTCGAGGCGTTCGATGCAACTGCCGAAGCTGGCTGCATCGGAATCATCGAAATGGCCGCCGATCATCTGAGGCCATTTCAGAAATAGGCGTCTGAAGGTAATGGGTGTCCAATGTGACAGTTGGCCATAGGGGACGGGGAAACATAGGCGAAGTCGATAGTCATTGCCAAACAGAACATAAGGTCTGACATCACGCCATCGTAGAGACACGACGCCTTTGTCGTAAGTCGTAACATGAACCAATTGGGCTTGGCGATTGAATCTCACTCTCGTACCAGGGCCACTCCCCATCCACAGAAATCCCCACGTGAACAGGCCGAACGGGATGCAGTTCAGGAGTGCGAACAATAACTCCAGGCCACTCTCTATTTCCCCCGAAAGCGGAAGCATTACCAGCACTGTGAACAGAGCAAAGTTGAATATTCCCGTCGCCAGGTACATGTAGAAATTGACTTCTCCCCGCATGTCGGGCTCCAGATAGCGCTCGTTGAAGAGGGCGCCGTCGGACAGGTCATCGCTGAACCAGAGATCGCCGGGATACATTGCGTAGCGGATATCCGGCAGCCGGCTGAAATCGCTGCGCTCGTCGAGCAGGGCGCATTGCCGCTCGAAATCCGCCTTGGGGTCGGCAGGGGGAAACGTGATTTCCGGCGTTTCGTGGTTGTTCACAGCCAGTTGCTCTCCGCCAGGATGAAGTCGGGATCGGTAAAGCCGTTCGGCCGGTATTCCACGGCCGTCTTGCCTAGCACGGTGTCCGAGGTGATGGTCAGGTAGCCCACGCCGTCGACCAGCTTGATCTGTCCCGGGTCTTCGTGCGTGACCATGCGGCCGGCGGGGTGCTGCAAGTCGGCAGCGTGCTGCTGCGTGACCTTGTAGTGGCTGATCTGCGGGCGCCAGCCCGGCAGGGCGACGGTGATGGTGCGCGCATCGGCGGGCAGCCCGGGGCCGTGGATGATCTGCCCTATCGGCGTGGCGGCGCCAAGTACCTTGAGCACGGCGATGTCGGTTTCGATATGCGGTTGCAGGAACAGGCGGTAGTACTCGCGCAGTTCTTCCACGTCGTCGGCGAAGGGCGGAGCGGGCGTGGTGCTGAAATACGCGTTGTTCTTGCGGTTGCCCCAGGTACTGCGGGCGATCCACGCGGTGATCTTGGCTTCGTCGGCCACGTGATCGTGCCAGGAGCGGCCGACCATATAGATGGCTTCCGCTGCGAGCAGGAACCAGCCGATGGGGCCGCTTCCGGCGCGAGCAACAGCGACCGGGCCTCGCACGGTAGCAAAGCGAGAGGCCTGCATGTACACAAGCGTATCTACCATCAGATCTAACTTGCCCAGTAGTTGCAGGCCACCAACACCGGCGATAACCGCCTGCAAAATACCTGTGGCAGCGCTAATTGCTGCGGCATCCCCTTGCTCGGTGGCAGCTGCACCAACGACCCCATCCTTGATCGCCATCACTGCCGCCGCCCCCGCCGCAATCCCGATCGCCCACCGCTCGAATCCCCTGGCAATAGCATCCAACGCTTCGGCCGCCCTGGTATCCCCACGCAACCGTGCCTGATCGCGCAGCTTTTCGTAATACGCGCGGCTCAGGCCGGCTTGCCCGGCGCCGATGCCCAGCAGCTTGCCGCCGGCATCGAGCGCATGGGCAAAAGTGAGGCCGTCTTCCTTGCCCAAGGCCTTGAATGCAGCGCCTGCGCTATAGGCGGAAGCAAACAGCGCCACGCCGCTCAGCCCGATCCTGGCGTTGTGCCAGAAGCGCAGGCGCCCGCCAAGTTTTCCGATGGCGTGCTGTTGCGCCGCCACGCCCTGTGTGTCATAGACGTCGATGAGCGCATGCGCGGCCTGCGCCGCTGTCTGGGGCCGGAAGCCGTTGATGCCGTGCTGTCCGGTCTGCTTGCGCAACCATTCGCCGATGCCGTCCAGCGGTATCTCGTGGAGCCGGGCCACTTCGCCATCGAGTACTTCCATGATGGGGCGGTAGACACTGGTCCAGTAGGCATGCGGGGATTTCAGCCTGCCGGCGGAGACGAGCGCGCCGATCATCAGGCTGAGTTGCTGGGAGGCGCCATCGGGCGGCAGCCTGCCCAGCAGTTCCTGCAACGGTTTGAGCATCGGGTCGATGGCGAGGCGGCGCACCTGTCCCGCCGCCTTGCCCACGTACTTGGCCATGTCGGGGTGGCCCATGATGGCGTACTTGAGCAGGCCGGCGGGACCGTCCGGGGTGACTTGCGCGGCGAGATGGTCATTGCCGGGCTTGCACTGGATCAGGCCGGGCAGGATTTGCCCGACCAGGCAGCGCAGGTCCAGCGCGGCGGTGTCGTCGCCGGCATCGTGCGTTGCCACGATCAGGTCGAAGCGGGCCTTCTGCGCCTGGTACACCGACCACAGGTCCGTTGCGGCAACCGTGACCTGCCTGACGAACTGGTCGCGCTGCCCGGGATGGTCCTTAGCGAAACGCAGGCGTTCGTCTTCCCTGGCAAACGCGAGCCGCCCGGCCCTGGCGGCCAGGCCGGCCTGGTAGGCGCGATCGCGCGCGGCATTGGCCGCGCCGCCGCCGCTGCCGGGCGGCATGGCGCTGCCGACGGGGTCGTCCCGCAGTGCCTTCAGTTCGGCCTGTCGGGCGGCCTGCGCGCCCAGTTGGTCGACCAGGCTGGACACGCGCAGCTTGCGCCCGGCTTCGGCCGAGTAGGCGTTGAGTTCGTCCAGCCGCGCGTTGACGAGGAAGTTCAGTTCGCTGAGCATGCCGGCGAGGTCGTGCACGACCACCGCCAGCGGCACGATGTCCGTGCGCGGCATGCGTGCCACGTACATGGCATTGAGGATGGACTGGCATTCGCCGGCATCGGGCCGGGTCTCGCTCCAGGCGAAGACGCTGGGCTTGCCTTGCAGGCGGGGTTGCAATTCGTGCACCTGGGTCAGCCAGGCGGCATCGAAGGCATGCCGCTGGCCTGCGCCCTGCGCGGCCTTGATGCCGGTGGCCAGCATCGAGCGCAGCCCGCCCTCGTCCTTCTCGATCCGCCACAGGGCGGCATGGGTGAGGATGGTGTCGCTGACCAGCACAAAGGCCGTGCCGTCCCTGGCGTCGTGCGGCGCCAGCAGGTAGCGCACGGCGCCCGATTCGTCGGGCCGTGCGGCGCGGCCGGGGGCATCGCCGTCGTAGTCGGCCTGGGTCCACCAGATGTGCGCGAAACGGATGTCGTCGGTGACCTGGTAGTGCCGGGTCCACATGCGCCCGTCCCGGAAGAAGCACAGGTAGACGTAGCTGCGCGGACGCAGGACGCGCAGGCCGTAGCCTTTGCCGCCCACCAGCGCGGGATAGCCGGCCAGGCTGAGCGTGGCGAGGCCTTCTCCGATGAACGGGGTTTCCTTCCCGGCGGGGTCGAGGACCTTGCCGGCTACGCCGTAACGCAGCGGGTAGAGCGGGATACCGTGCTCGCACGATGGCGGCGAGATAGCCTTGCCTACGCGCTTGGCGCTGGCGTGGGGAGGCTGCAATGCCCTGGGGCATCGCGCGGTGGCGGCGGTCATGTCGATGGTCCCTTTTCCGGGATGGGTGAGATCCGGCGCAGGCGGTCTTCCAGGGCATGCAGGCGCTGCAGGCCTGCCATGTGTCGCTGTGTCAGGCCGGCGCGCAGTTCGGCGTCGGTCGCGAAGGGCGCTTGCGGATAGGCCAGGCGCAGCGCCATGTAGTGGCGCACGTCGCGCTCCAGGGTCAGCGCGAGTTTTTCCGCTTCCGTGGCGAACGCCGTGAGCTGGCGACACAATTCCTGTTGGTTTGCGGGATCGGCGAAGGCGGCGTGGAGCCGGGTGAAATGGCGCACGTTGTCGCGCATGAACCAGGCGTGGCTGGCGTGGCCGAGCGCGGCCTCGTCTTCGGATGTCAGCGCGACGTGGTGGCGGGGCGACAGTGCGGGGGCGTGCGCGTCGGGGTTGTCGGCGCACAGCCATTGGCCGCCTTGTTCCTCTGGCGTGCGCCACACGAGGGTCTGGATCGGGCCCAGTGTCTCGGCCAGGCGCGGGGCCGGCAGGCCCTCGCAGAGTTCTTCCAGCGCGCGCGGGGCGCCGAGGCTGTAGAAGAGAGGCAGGCCATCGGCAGCGATCAGCTGATGCAGTTGCTGCAGGTGGCCGAGCAAGCCGGCGTCATCGTCCCGGCTGAATAGCAGCAAGCCTGCCTGGCGGGGTGCCCAGTGCGCCAGAAAGTGTTCCAGTAGCGCTTTGTCCAGCGGTACCAGCAGGGGCCCGTGACGATAGCCGGGTGGCTGGTATTCGCGTTCCGTCTCGCGCCATATCCATTGATGATCGAAGCGTCCGGTGATGGCGCGGACTTCGGCTTCCAGGTCCGCATTCTCCGCGCCGTCGAGCCATAGCCAGCGGCGCGGCATGTCCGGCATGTCGTGCCAGGCGGGTTCCTGCACGCCCCGTACTCGCTGGCGCGGCCAGCCCGCCAGCGTTTGGCCGCCGGCGGTCACGCCCGCTCCTCGTTCCGTGGCCGGATGTCGCCGTGGCCGTGTCCCCGGCGGTGCAGCATGCGGCAGGGCAGGCTGCGAGGCGCGGGCGCGGTGAATGCGAAGTCAGCTTCGTCGCCAGCGGCGACAGCGAAGCGCGGATCGGATTGGCGTGGCATGGGAGACCTCCGTGCAATGCGGCGACATTGCATGTTGGTGGAGATCTCTTTGCCTGGGTGTCAGACGAATCCGCTTATCGATGGGGATGTTTCCCGGTGCCGATGTGACATGCCGCAAGGCGGCTCTTGCCTCGGTGCGCAGGCCGCGGCATGCCCCAAGGCCGCGGCGCCGGCGGTCCTACTTCAACCTCAACGGCTCCAGCAGCGCCGCGTCGTACTGCCCGCGATCGATGCGGCCGAGTTCGAACATCCGCAGCAGGATATAAGCCTGCCGCTGCCGCGCGCGCCGCGGGTTGACCACCGGGTTGTTGGCCGAGGGCGCCTTCGGCAGCCCCGCCAGCATCGCGCACTCGGCCAGCGTCAGTTGCCCCACAGGCTTGCCGAAATACACCTCGGCCGCCTCGGCGAAGCCATAGGCGCCCTGGCCGAGGTAGATCTTGTTCATGTACAGCTCGAGGATCTCGTCCTTGCGCATCGCATGTTCGATGCGGTAGGACAGCAGCACCTCGTATAGCTTGCGGGTATAGGTCTTCTGGCGCGACAGGAAAAAGTTGCGCGCCACCTGCATGGTGATGGTGGAGGCGCCTTGCGAGAGCTCGTCGGACAGGTTAGCCACGCCGGCGCGGATCACGCCGACATAGTCGATGCCGTCGTGCAGGTAGAAGCGCTCGTCCTCGATGGCGACCACCGCCTGCGTCAGCGCGGGCGGCAACTGGCCGATGGGGACGTAGCCGGGCGACTGCCGGAACGCGGCAAGCGCATCCAGCGTGGGAAGCTGGCGCTGGGCCACCAGTACCGCCAGCGTGCCCAGCAGGGCTGCGCCGAGCACCAGCAGCAGCACCAGCTTGATGAAGTTTGACCAGAGACGATTCATGGGCCGTATTGTGCCAGCACGCGGCGCATTGCAGCCGTGCGCGCGGTCCATCGGCCGTGTCGGCCGCGTGAGCCAGGTCGTCCGGCAGCGGCAGCGCGAGGATGGCCTTGGGAATTATCCCGCTGCCCGGCGCCGCCTGTCGAGGCCGGTCCGATGCGTCCATGACGCTGGTCAAAGAGTCGGTTCGCGCGTGGATTTCCCGCGTGCATTTCGGTGTCACAACTTGTGACCATTGCGCGGCAATGGGCTGGCGGGCGTCACATGCCGCGGGCCAGTGCGTCGCGCGCCGCAATGCATGCCGCGGCACACCGCACGCGGCGATCTGAAGATATTGGAGCGCATGATGAAGATTTTAGTGATGGGCCTGCGTGCTGGCGTTGACGCGGGCCGGCTGCGCGAAGCCCTGGCTGCCCATGTGCGCGTCAGGGATGTGGAGCTGATCTGCGACGGCGATCGCGCCCATCCGTGGGCCTGGGTCGACCTGGATCTCGACGATGTCGATCCCATGAGTGTGTGGAAACTGGTGGCAAGGCTCGATCACCGTTATATTGCTGGCTGCCATACGCGCTGGCATGTGCCCGCGCACCGCGCGCGCTGATGCGCGCGGATCATATTCAGGATAAGGACCGAGGCAAGCAATGCATGCTGGAGAGAACGAAGCGCAAGCCACGGCGCTGATGCTGGACAACGTGGTCAATCTGCGCGACCTCGGCGGCCTCGGCACGCAGGACGGTCGCCGCGTGCGCAGCGGCAAGCTGTTCCGCAGCGGCAATCCGGCCTTCGCCAGCGTGGCCGACATGGCGCGCCTGCGCGCGCTGCAACTCGACATGGTGATCGACTTCCGCTCTTCCGGCGAGAAATCGCCCGAAGAGGGTGCGTTCGGCCAGGCCTTCCGCTGGGTCGCCACGCCGGTGCTCGAAGGCAGCATGTCGATGGCGGAGCTGATGCCGCGCATGCGTGACGGCAGCCCCGCGCAGATGGAGGCCTTCATGCTGGAGGTCTACGGCGATTTTCCGCGCAAGTACCAGGCTGCCTTCGGCGGCTTCCTCAAGACCGCGGAAGCGGGCGGCAACCTGCTGTACCACTGCACCGCAGGCAAGGACCGCACCGGATTCGCGTCGTTGTTGCTGCTCGCCGGCCTGGGTGTCGGCCGGGAAGCCATCATGGCCAACTACCTGGAGTCCAATCACTGGAACCAGGGCTTCAACGCGCAGATGAGCGCGCGGGCCGCGCAGGGCGGCGTCGATCCCGAAGTGATGCGGCCGCTGCTGGAAGTGCGGGCGTCCTACCTGGAGGCGTCGATGCAGGCCATCGAGCGGGACTACGGCGGCATGGCGGCTTACCTCGGCGAGGTGCTCGCGGTGGATGTGCGGCGCCTGCGGCAGGCCTATCTGGCGTCCTAGGCCGCTTTCTCCGCCAGCATGATGCGCGCGGTATTCAGCGCGATCATGCCCTCCTCGTCCGTGGGCAGCACCAGCACTGGCACGCGGCTGCCGTTGCGGCTGATGCGCTGGCGGTTCTCGCCGTTGGCGGCGGCGTCCAGGCTGATGCCGAACAGGTCGGCCAGGCGCGCGCAGATCCGCTCGCGCACGGGCGGCGAATTGGCGCCGATGCCGGCCGTGAACACCAGCGCGTCGAGCCCGCCCAGCGTGGTGGCCAGCTTGCCGATTTCCTGCGCGGCGCGGTAGGCGTAGAAATCGATCGCCAGGCGCGCGCGCGGCGCGTCGCTGGCCAGCAGGGCGCGCATGTCGCTGCTCACGCCGGACAAGCCCTTGAGCCCCGATTCCTGGTACAGCATGGTCTCGATGTCTTTGGTGCTCATGCCTTGCTGCGACAGCCACAGGACGGCGCCGGCGTCGATGGCGCCGCAGCGCGTGCCCATCGGCAGGCCGTCGAGCGCGGTGAGGCCCATGGTGGATTCGATGCTGCGGCCCTCGCGCATGGCGCACAGGCTGGCGCCGTTGCCGAGGTGCGCCACGATGACGCGGCCGGCGGAGAGATCGGGCGCCACCTGCTGCAGCCGGCGCGCGATGTACTCGTAGGACAGGCCGTGGAAGCCGTAGCGGCGGATGCCGCGCTCGAAGTATTCGTAGGGCAGCGCCAGCAGCTGCGCCATCTCGTCGTGCCCGGCGTGGAAGGCGGTATCGAAACAGGCCACCTGCAGCAGCGCCGGCGCCGCCGTGCGCACCGCGCGGATCGCGGTGAGGTTGTGCGGCTGGTGCAGCGGCGCCAGCGGCACCAGTGCCTCGAGCCTGGCGATCACCTCGTCGTCGATCTTCACCGCCGCGGAAAAATCGGCGCCGCCATGCACCACGCGATGGCCGATCGCCACCGGCGGCGCATCGCGCAGGCCGATGCTGAGCACCAGGCGGATCAGTCGGAAGGCGGCGTCGTGATCGGCCACCTGTGCCACCGGGAAGCGTTCGTCGGCGACCACGCGGCCGTCGGCCATGCTCGCGGTCAGGCGCGGCGCCACGCCGATGCCCTCGATCTGGCCGTGCGCGCTGAGCACCGGGTTGATGTCGGGGCTGGCGTGCGCGGCCTCGGGTACGGTGTAGACCGAGACCTTGACGCTGGACGAGCCGGCATTGACGACGAGAATGGTGGGATGGGTGGCGCTCACGCTGGCATGCCTCCTTGCAACAACATCGATGGGAACGACCGGATGCGGCGATTCAGACCGCGGCGCTCGCCTGGGCGGTGCGCCGCGCATGCGCCAGCAGCACGGTGATGGCGCAGCTGCCGATGCGCGCGCGCACGCTGTCGGCGCGGCTGGTGAGGATGATGGGCACGCGTGCGCCCAGCACGATGCCGGCGGCTTCGGCGCCGGCCAGGAAGGTGAGTTGCTTGGCCAGCATATTGCCGGATTCGAGGTCCGGCACCAGCAGGATGTCGGGGTCGCCCGCCACCTCGGAGACGATGCCCTTGGTGACGGCGGCCTCGCGGCTGATGGCGTTGTCGAATGCCAGCGGGCCGTCGAGGATGCCGCCTTCGATCTGCCCGCGCCGGCTCATCATGCACAGCGCCGCGGCGTCGATGGTGGAGGGGATCTTGTCGGTGACCGTCTCCACCGCCGAGAGGATGGCCACCTTGGGGCTTGCGATGCCGAGCACGCGCAGCAGGTCGATCGCGTTGCGGCAGATATCGGCCTTGTCGTTGAGGGTGGGGAAGATGTTGACCGCGGCATCGGTGATGAACAGCGGCTTGTGATAGCTGGGCACGTCCATGGCGAACACGTGCGAGAGGCGGCGCGCGGTGCGCAGGCCGGTCGCGGAGGCGGTGACCTCGTGCATCAGCTCGTCGGTGTGCAGGCTGCCCTTCATCAGCAACTCGGCCTCGCCGGCGCGTATCGCCGCCACCGCGCGCGCGGCGGCGGCGTGGCTGTGTGGCACGTCGATCAGTACGGCGTCGCCCAGCGCCAGCGCATTGGCCTCGGCGACCTGGCGGATGCGCGCGGCGGGCCCGATCAGCAGCGGCACGATCAGGCCGAGGCTGGCCGCCTGCAGCGCGCCGCCGAGCGAGGATGCATCGCAGGGGTGCGCCACGGCGGTCGGAATGGCGGGCAGGTCGGCGCAGCGCGCGAGCAGGACGGAATACTTGTCGAGATTCTGGGTCATCGGCTTTCCAGTGCGTCCGGGTGAGTCGATCCGGGTGAGTCGATCCAGCGTCGGCGCGCGGGGGCGTGCTGCGTCGCGCAAAAAAAGCAAAGCCAAGTATAGGTCATGTTGCGGGCGCCAAGATGACACCGCGCAAGCGCGGCATGGCTTGGCGCGTCCGTGGCCGAGTGGCGCCCGCGCGGCGCCGGAGGGCGCTTGTCAAGCGTCGGGACCGCTGGTAGATTTGCTGTGCTGCAGGGCAACAATCCGGCAACGACCCGGTGCCTGCCCCTGCCTCCAACGCCACATGCAGGAGGAAGCCGAGTGAACGCACGTGTACCCGTCATCCAGTCTGGCAGCGAATACGGGGGCCGGGGATCCGGGCTGCCGATGCCCCCCGCGTGGTCCTACGCCATCGATGCCTGGCAGCGCGGCATCCTGTTGCTGGACATCCTGCGCGAGCGCGGCAACCAGACCTTGGAGCACGAGCGCGAAGGCATGCCGCCGGTGCTGGCGTTCAGCCACGAGATCGTGGTCGACGGCCGCACGCTCGCGCAGCCCGCCAACTATGCGCTGCTGCGCGTGCTGCCGCCGCCGGGCTGCGAAGACAGCGACGACACCAGTCGGCCCTTCGTGGTCATCGATCCGCGCGCCGGGCACGGCCCCGGCATCGGCGGCTTCAAGATCGACAGCGAGATCGGCATCGCGCTGCGGCGCGGCCATCCCTGCTACTTCGTCACCTTCTTCCCCGTGCCGTGCCCGGGGCAGACCATCGAGAGCGTGGCGCGCGCCGAAGCCGTGTTCCTCCAGGCCGTGGTCGAGCGGCACCCGCATGCGCAGGGCAAGCCCTTCGTGATCGGCAATTGCCAGGGTGGCTGGGCGCTGATGATGCTGGCCGCGGCCGCGCCCGATCTGCCCGGGCCGCTCCTGCTCGCTGGCTCGCCGCTGTCGTACTGGGCCGGCGTGCGCGGGCGCAATCCGATGCGCTACAGCGGTGGCCTGCTGGGCGGCTCTTGGCTGGCGTCGCTCGCGGCCGATCTCGGCAACGGCCGCTTCGACGGCGCCTGGCTGGTGCAGAACTTCGAGCAGCTCAATCCCGCCAACACCTTGTGGAAGAAGCTCTACGACGTGTACGCGAACGCCGACACCGAGCGCGAGCGTTTCCTCGCGTTCGAGCGCTGGTGGGGCGGCCACTTCCTGCTCAACCGCGCCGAGATCGACTGGATCGTGCAGAACCTGTTCGTCGGCAACCATCTCACGGCCGGCGAGGTGCGCAGCGCCGACGGCAACGTCACGGTGGACCTGCGCAACGTGCGCTCGCCGATCGTGGTCTTTGCTTCCTGGGGCGACAACATCACGCCGCCGCAGCAGGCGCTGGACTGGATCCCCGATCTCTACGCCAGCGTCGACGAGATCGTCGCCAACGAACAGGTCATCGTCTACTGCCTGCACGAGAAAGTAGGGCACCTCGGCATCTTTGTCTCGGCCAGCGTGGCCAACCGAGAGCACACCGAGCTGATCTCCGCGCTGGACCTGATCGACGTGCTGCCGCCCGGCCTGTACGAGGCGCGCATCGAGGACATCGCACCTGATACTTCGCACCTGGAGCTGATCGACGGCCGCTACCTGGTGCGCTTCGAGCGCCGGACCATCGCCGATATCCTCGCGCTCGACGACGGCCGCGAAGACGAGCAGGCCTTCGAGGTGGTGCGGCGCGTGGCGCAGGTCAATCAGCGCCTGTATGACACCTTTGTCTCGCCGGCGCTGCAGGCCGTGACCTCCGAAGCGGGCGCCTACGCAATGCGGCAGATGCATCCCGCGCGGCTGGAGCGCTCGCTGGCGTCCGACGCGAATCCGTGGATGGCGTGGATTGCAGCGCTGGCGCCCGCGGTGCGCGAGGCGCGCCAGCCCGTGGCGCAGGACAATCCTTTCCTGGCGCTGGAGCGCGCTGCGTCGGACGGCATCGTGCGCATGCTGGATGCCTGGCGCGACCAGCGCGACGCTGGCTGCGAGCAGCTGTTCGAGGCGCTGTACCAGTCGCCCTGGCTGTCTGCGCTGGTGGGCTTCGCGCCCGGCGCGCAGCGGCGCGGGCCGCCGCCGCAAAGCGTGGCGCTGCGCGAGGAGCTGACCGCCCGTCGCATCCACGATGCGCGGCAGCAGATCGACCAGGGCACGCCGCTGGATGCCTTCATGCGAATCCTTGCCTATGTCGCCGACGAGAGCGCGGGGATCGAGGAGCGTCCCTTCAACCTGATGCGCAAGATGGCGAAGGAGCACCTGGCGCAGCAACCGGACATTGCGACCGTCAAGGCCACGGTCAAGCGCCAGAGTTTTATCGTCGGGCTCGATCCCGCGCGCGCGGTGGCCGCGTTGCCACAGCTGTTGCCGGACGGCGCGCAGCGCCACCGCGTGATGGTGGCGATCCACCGCATCCTTACCGTGCGCGCGCCGCTCGAAGGCGCGAGGCTGGCGCGCTACCGCGAGGTTGCGCGCGTGCTGGGTACCGATCACACGGCACGGCCGGCGCCGGTCGGCGCGCCCGTGCCGGCAGCCGGCGCCACCGATGCGGCCGAATCCAACTCCTGAACGAACGAGGCTTCTCATGACGCAAGTTCCGAATCCCCCCTTGCTGGGCGCTCGCGTGCTGGTGGTCGGCGTGGCCAATGCGGAATCCATCGCATGGGGCTGCGCGCGCGCCTTCCGCGAGCTTGGCGCCGAGATCGCGCTGACCTATCTCAACGACAAGGCCTACCCGCATGTGGCGCCGCTGGCCGAGGCGGTAGGCGCGACCATCCTGATGCCGCTCGACGTGGAAGATCCCGCGCAGGAGCAGGCGCTGTTCGAGCGCATCGCGCAGCAATGGGGCAAGCTCGACGCGCTGGTCCACTCGGTGGCGTTCGCGCCGAGGGAGGACCTGCACGGTGGCCTGCTCAATTCGTCGGCGTCCGGCTTCGCGCGCGCCATGGATGTGTCCTGCCATTCCTTCGTGCGCCTGGCGCGGCGCGCGGTGCCGCTGATGAGCGACGGCGGCAGCCTGTTCGCGATGAGCTACGAGGGCGCCGTCCGGGTGGTGCCGAACTATGACCTGATGGGTCCGGTCAAGGCTGCGCTCGAGGCCACCTGCCGCTACCTGGCGCACGAGCTGGGCCCGCGCGGCATCCGCGTGCACGCGATCTCGCCCGGCCCGCTCAAGACCCGTGCCGCCTCCGGCCTGAAGGATTTCGAGCGGCTGCTGGCCGACGCTGCCGGGCGCGCGCCGCTCGGCGAGCTGGTGGACATCATGGACGTGGGCTTCGCCACCGCCTACCTGGCCACGCCGTACGCGCGCCGCATTTCCGGCAACACCGTCTACGTGGATGGCGGCGTGCACATCATGGGGTAGCGCCTTGCCGGCCCGCGCCGCCTACAATGGTTGAAACAACAAGGGCCGGTGCCGTCCACGCGTACGCGCGCCCCTCCTATCGGGAGCACGACATGAAGGTACTCATCCGGGGCCTGCACCGCGATGTGACCGAACCGATGCTGCGCGAAAAGCTGGCGCCCTACGCGCCTGTCATCTCGGTGGAAATGGTGCGCGAGGGTGACCCGGAGCACCCGTGGGCCTGGGTCGACCTGGCCGTCGACCCGTTTACGGCGTGGCGCCTGCTGCGCCAGTTCGACCGCCAGTATTTCGCCGGCAGCATGATGCGCTGGTATATCCCCGCCCACCAGGGCTAGGCGCGCCGGCATGTCCGGATTGGCATTACCATAGCTGGCTGTGCCACTTTGCGGCGCTGCCCTGGCGCAGCGCCCCTCCACGCATGCTAGAACTCGACGGTGCGATCTGGTTTCGCTCCGGCAGCCGGGACTGGGGCGGCCGCGAGCGCATCGCCCTGCTGGCGGCGATCGGCGAGCACGGCTCGATCACCGCCGCGGCCAAGGCCGTGGGCCTGAGCTACAAGGCCGCCTGGGACGCCATCGACGCGATGAACAACAGCGCTGGCGAGCCCCTGGTGGTGCGCGCCACCGGCGGCAAGGGCGGCGGCGGCACGGTGCTGACCGCGCGCGGCCAGAGCCTGATCCGTACCTATCGCGCGCTCGAGCTGGAACACCAGCGCTTCATCGCCCACCTTGCCAGCCTGGGCAACCTTGCCGAGCCCGCGCAGGATGACCTCGACCTGATCCGCCGCTTCATGGTCCGGACCAGCGCGCGCAACAAGCTGTTCGGCACGGTGGCGGCGATCCGCGCCGGCGCCGTCAACGACGAGGTCGCGCTGGCGCTGGCGGGCGGCCAGCAGGTCATCGCCACGATCACCCATGAAAGCGTGCAGACGCTGGGCCTGGCGCCGGGCGTGGAGGCCTTTGCCCTGGTCAAGGCGTCCTCGGTACTGCTTGGCCTGCCGGACTCGGGCCTGCGGCTGTCGGCACGCAACCAGTTGCCCGGCAGCGTGGCGCGCGTGCTGCCCGGCGCGGTCAGCACCGAAGTGGCGCTCGAACTCGATGGCGGCGGCACCGTGGTGTCCGTCGTCACCAGCGACAGCGTGGCGGCGCTGGGGCTCGTGCAAGGCAGCCGTGCGCTGGCCGTGTTCAAGGCTTCGAGCGTGATCCTCGGCACCCTGTGAGCGGCGCGGCGCCCGGCCGCGCTAGAATCCGGCCTCCGCGCCGCGGCGGCAGAAGCGGCGGTGGCGGCTGCAGCGGCGGCAATGAGCAGAACAACAAGAACCGAATGAAGAAAACGCCCGGGCATCGCTCCCGCCTGACCATTTTTTGCTGGCCGCACGGCCATTGCACGGCGCGCGCCGGCCTGCCGGCGGGAGGGCGCTGAGCATGGACGCCGCCATTGCCGGCTTCAGCCTGGGGCTGTCGCTGATCCTCGCCATCGGCTCGCAGAATGCCTTCGTGCTGCGCCAGGGCCTGCGGCGCGAGCACGTGTTCTGGGTCTGCCTGGTGTGCGCGCTGTCCGACGCCGCGCTGATCCTGATGGGCGTGTCGGGCTTCGCCGTGCTGATGCGCAAGCTCCCGTGGCTTGGCGACGCCATGCGCTACGGCGGCGCGGCCTTCCTGCTGTGGTACGGCGCGCGCAGTTTCTGGGCCGCGTGGCGCACCTCGGGCGTACTCGCGCCGAGCGATGCGCAGCCGCGTCCGCTGGCGGCCACGCTGGCGGTGTGCCTGGCGCTGACCTGGCTCAACCCGCATGTGTACCTCGATACGGTGATGCTGATCGGCTCGGTTTCCACCCAGTTCGCCGGACGCGCGAGCGCTTTCGCGGCCGGGGCGATGGTGGCCTCGTTCGTATTCTTTTTCGCGCTGGGCTACGGCGCCGCGCTGCTGCGGCCGGTGTTCGCCAGGCCCACGGCGTGGCGCGTGCTGGAGATCGTGATCGGCATCACCATGTGGGTCATCGCCGCGCGGCTGCTGCTGGACTGAGATGCCGCGACACCGCGCAACCAGCACGGAAACACGGAAACACGGAAACACGGAAACACGGAAACACGACATGCCTAGAAACGTGGAAATCAAGGCCCGCATCGCCAGCATCGATGCGCTGGTCCCGCTGGTGGCCCCGCTGGCCGATCACGGGCCGGAACGGATCGAGCAGGACGATACCTTCTTCCGCTGCGCCAGCGGCCGGCTGAAGCTGCGCGCGTTTGCCTCGGGCGAGGGGCAACTGATCTTCTACGCGCGCGCCGACCAGGCCGGGCCCAGGGAGAGCCACTACATCATCTCGCCGACGGCGGCACCCGATTCATTGCGTGCCGCGCTGGCGGCGGCCTGGGGCGAGGACGGACGTGTGCGCAAGACGCGCGTGCTCTACCTGGCGGGCCGCACGCGCGTGCACCTGGACCGGGTGGAAGGGCTGGGAGATTTCCTCGAGCTGGAAGTGGTGCTGGCCGAAGGCGAGCCGGCCGCGGCGGGCGTGGCCGAAGCGCACGCCTTGCTGGCCAGGCTCGGGGTGGCGCAGGAGCAGCTGGTGGAAACCGCCTACGTGGACCTGCTGCGCGCGGGGTAAGGCAGGAGCGGGGCGCGGGTGGCTACACCCGCGCCGATGCCGGCGCATAGACCTGCGGATGGCCTTTCACCGGCCCGCCCCCGTGGATGCGCCCGTCGCGCACCTCCAGCACATGATCCCCGAGCGCTTCCACATCATCGGGGTCATGCGAAATCACCAGCATCGGCACCTCGAGATCGGCCTGCAAGGCCTTCAGCTCGGTGCGCATGCGTACGCGCAGCGCGGGGTCCAGCGCGGAGAACGGCTCGTCGAGCAGCACGATGTCCGGCTGTGCAACCAGCGCGCGCGCCAGCGCCGTGCGCTGCTTCTGGCCGCCGGAGATCTCGCCGGGATAGTTGCCGGTGATCGCGCCCAGGCCAAAGGCATCGATCCAGCGCCGTGCTTCGGGGTGGCTGGCCTTGCGGCGCGGGTTGCGCCAGCCGCGCTCGAGCCCGAAGGCGATGTTCTGCGCCACCGTCAGGTGGGGAAACAGCGCGTAGTCCTGGAACAGGTAGGCCACGCGGCGCTCCTGCGGGCGTACGTTGACATGGGCCTGGCTGTCGAACAGGGTGCGGTCGTTCAGCACGATGCGGCCGCTGTCGGGCCGCAGCAGGCCGGCGATGGCCCGCAGCGTGAGGCTCTTGCCCGCGCCCGAGGGGCCGAACAGCGCGATGCGGCGGCTCGTGGAGTCGAAGGCGATGTCCAGCGAGAAGCGGCGGTCGTCGGAGCCGAGATCCTTGCGGACTGTCACATGCATGCTCATGGCGGATCTACCCTAAGGCCTTGCGGCTGGATGGCACCAGCCGGCCTGCCGCCACCAGCAGCACCACGCAGGTGACCGAGGTCACCAGCACCAGCAGGTTGGCGGTATTGTCGTCGCCGGCCTGCACGGCCTCGTAGATGGCGACCGACAAGGTTTGCGTGCGGCCCGGCAGGTTGCCGGCCACCATCAGGGTGGCGCCGAACTCGCCCAGGGCCCGCGCGAAGGCCAGCAGCACGCCGGCGATGATGCCGCGCGCGGCCAGCGGCAGCGTGACGCGGAAGAAGATGCCGGCCTCCGGCGTGCCGAGCACGCGCGCGGCGTCCTCGTACTGGGTGTTCACACCCTCGAAGGCGGCGCGCGCGGACTTGAGCACCAGCGGGAAGGCGACGATGGTGGACGCCAGCACCGCGCCCTGCCAGGTGAAGACCAGCTCGATGCCGGCGCGGCCCAGCCATTCGCCCAGCACGCCGCGGCGCCCCACCATGACCAGCAGGTAATAGCCCATCACGGTGGGCGGCAGCACCAGCGGCAGCGTGAGGATGGCGTCGACCACGTCGCGCGCGCCGGAGCGCCAGCGCGACAAGGCATAAGCCGCGGCCACGCCGAGCACAGTGTTGAGCACGGTGGCCCAGCCCGCTACCTTGAGCGACAGCGCCAGCGGGACCCAGACGGATTGCAGGGAATTCATAAGGATGGCCGGCCGGACCAGGCGGGCCGGCGGCGGGAGGAGCCGGGCCCGGTTCCCGCACCCGGCTCGCGCGTGAGGGTCAGGGCTTCAGGAAGCCATACTTGGCCAGTACGGCCTGGCCTTCGGCCGACAGCACATAGCTGACGAAGGCGGAGGCCTCGGCCGGCTGCCTGGCGATGGCGGTGACGGCGATCGGGTAGGTGACCGGCTGGCGGGTCGGCACGCGCAGCGCCACCTTGACCTTGTCCGGCATGATGGCCGCGTCGGTGGCGAAGACGAAGCCGGCCTCGACTTCGCCGCGCGCCACGTAATCCAGGCTCTGGCGCACGTTCTGCGCCATCACGCCCTTGGCCGACACGGCGTCCCACACGCCCGCGGCTTCCAGCGCGCCCTTGGTATAGCGGCCCACCGGCACCGAGGCCGGGTTGCCGAAGGCAATGCGCTTGAACTCGGGCTTGGCCAGATCCTGCAGCTTGCCCACTTCCTGCTTGCTGTCGGCCGGCAGGATCAGCGCGAGCTGGTTGGCGGCGAAGTCGCGGCGCGTCGAGGCGTTCACCACGCGCGCGGCCTCGGCCTTGGTCATCGCATCCTGGTCGGCGGAGGCGAACACGTCGGCCGGCGCGCCGTTGACGATCTGCTGCATCAGCACGTCCGAGGCGCCGAAGTTCAGGATCACCTTGGTCTGCGGATGCGCGCGCTCATAGGACTCCGCCAGCGACTTGAAGGCGTTGGTCAGGCTGGCTGCGGCCGATACCACCAGGTCGGCGCCGAAGGCGGCCGGCGCGGACAGCGCCAGCGTGGCGGACAGCAGCAGGCCGGCCGCGAACGAAGCGGTCCGGCGGGTGCCGCGCGATCGACGGGGCAGGGCGGGCGAAGCGGGGATCGGTTGCATGGGCATGGCGGTGCGCAGGTTGGCGTAGCTGGGGTAGCTGGAGTAGCGGACTTAGCAGGCAGGACGGGCCCGCAAGCCTGCCAAATGCGCAATATATGACGGTATATAACGCGGCGTCAATGGCACATTCGCCAGCTTCGGCATGCCTTGCGCGCGATGACCGGGGCGCGCATGCATGCCATCTGCGCCGTCACGGCCGTGTAACCGGTGCGTCACCCTGCTGCCATTGACGCCCGCGACAATGTCCGGCGCCGGGCGCCACGCAAAAAAAATGCCGGCGGGTGGCCGGCATCACGCCTTGCGAATGAGGGGCCCGCGCTCATGCCGGCGGGTTGATGTCCTTGAAGGCGCTCTTGAGCATCTGGCGCAGCTCCGGTCCATCCTCGTGCTGGTGGACCTGCACCGCATGCTGCACGGCGACCTGGAGCAGTTCGTCCTCGGTGTCGGCGCTGAGGGCGACCGTGCACTTGGACTCGCTGGGGAAATCGCGGCAATCGATGTATTTGCGTCCCATGGGTGACTCCTGACGCGGGTGAGGGTTGTGTATCGGCCGGGGCAGCTGCCGTGTCCCGGTGGCAGCGTCCCGCTGCGTGCCGCCGGGCCGCGTGTTCAGTATAGGGCGGCCGCCGCAAAAACCCGCCCTCGCCGTCAGATCGGCTATCCTCGAGCGTCACTTAGTCCATGGCACCAGCCGACACCCAACCCCCGACACCAAAGCCAAGATGAAATCGATCTACCTAGCCGGTTTCGACGTCTTCCGTGCCAACGCCGTCGCCTACGGCGAACGCCTGAAAGCGCTGTGCGCCCAGCACGGCTTTGCGGGCCTGTATCCGCTCGACAAGGCCGCCCCGGCGGGCCTGCCGGGGCCCGATACCGCACGCTGGATCTACGAGGCCAATATCAACCTGCTGCGCCGCGCCGATATGGTGATGGCCAATCTCGACGACTTCCGCGGGCCCGGCGAGCCGGATTCGGGGACGGTGTTCGAGGTCGGCTTCGCGGTGGCATTGCAGAAGCCGGTGTGGGGCTACAGCAGCGACGCCGGCACCTTGCTCGAGCGGGTGGGCGTGGCGAAGGCCGCATCGGGCGAGATGCTCGATGCGCGCGGCTTCGTGGTGGAGGATTTCGGCCTGGGCAAGAACCTGATGCTGGCCTGCTCCGTGAAGCTGGTGGACGGCGGGCCGGCGCAGTGCCTGGCGGCGATGGCGGAAGCCGAGCGGCGGCGCAGTTGCCGCGGCAACGGTACGCAGGCCGAAGACTGAACAGCGGCGGGGGCTACCCCTGCGGTCAGCGCCGCAATGCGTCCATGCCGGCGGCGATGTCGTCGGCCGTGTTGGCCACGATCTGGCGGTAGGCGGCCACCACGCCGTCCACCGCGCCCGGCGCCGGCAGTTCGGCCTGGGTGCGGCCGGCGCTGATCTTGCCATCGGGCAGGCGGCGCACGGTCCAGTTGATGGTGGCGCTGGCGCGCTGGCCGACGCTGGCCTCCAGGCGCACCACTTCGGTCGTGATGCGGTACACCGGCGCCACGTCCGACAGGCCCTGCTGGTAGGTGTCGACCGCGCCGAGCCGGGCCTGCAGCTGCTGCGAAAGCGCATCGCGAAGTTCGTCGGGCAGCGGCGCGGACCAGCGCGACAGGTCGAGCAGCCTGAGCTCGCCGTCCTGGCCGTCGCGTACCACCAGTTGGGGGCGGTTCAACCGCTCCGGCACGCGCACCGGCGCCACCTCGATCCACATCGGCTGTGCGGCGGCGGCGGGAGCGGCTGCGTCGGCGCCGCCGGCGCCCTGCGCCAGCGTGTAATAGCGCGGATCGGGCGAGGCGCAGCCGGGCAGCAGCGCGGCCGCGAGCGGCAGGGCGAGCAGCACGGCAGACATCATCTTGCGGGTCATCATTGTTTCTCCGGCTTGCCGCGCACCAGCGCTTCGGGGTGGCGTTCCAGGTAGTCGGTCAGCGCGCGCAGCGACGCCGCGGTGCGCGTGAGCTCCTGCATCATGCGGCGCGTGTCTTGCTGCAGCGGCGCGTCGGAGGCCAGCGTGCCGCTGGCGGCGCTGAGCGTCTTGCGGGCGTCCTGCAGCGCGGCCACCACCTGCGGGGCCACGTCGCCGTTGAGCTGGCTGACCAGCTTGTCGGCGCCGGCGAGCATGGTGTTGAGCGAGGCCATGGAGGTACGCACGTCCTGGCCGATCTGCTCGAACGGCACCTTGTCGATCTTGTTGACGATGTCGCCCAGCTTGGCCTGGAGTTCGTCGAAGGTGCCCGGCGTGGTGGCCAGTTCGGGCATCGCGGCGTTGAGGTCCACGTTGACCGGTGGCGCCTTGGGGAAGAAGTCCAGCGCCACGTAGAGCTGCCCGGTCAGCAGGTTGCCGGTGCGCAATTGCGCGCGCATGCCGCGCTTGATCAGGGTCTGGACGATGTTGCGGGCACGATTGACGTCTTCCATGTCGCGCGCGCGGAAGCCCATGCGCGAGGGATAGAGTTCCACCACCACCGGTAGCCGGAAGGCCTTCTTGTCGCTCAGGTACTCGATGCCGATCGAGCGCACCTGGCCCACCACCACGCCGCGGAAGTCGACCGGCGCGCCGGGCGAGAGCCCGCGCACCGACTGGTCGAAGTTCAGCACGGCGAGCGATGGTATCAGTTCCTCGGGCTCCTTCATCGCTTCGGTCTGGTCGCTGGAGAGCAGGAACTGGGTGTTCTCGTTGGCGGCCGCGGTCACTCTGCTGTCGTCCGGCGCCTGGAAGGCCACGCCGCCCAGCAATACCGTCACCAGCGACTGCGTATTGAGCTTGAAGCCGCCGGCGTCGAGCTTGATGTCCACGCCGCTGGCGTGCCAGAAGCGGGTATCGGCCGTGACCAGGTTATCGTAGGGCTTGTTGATGAACACGCGCAGCGAGAGATCGCGCCCGTTGGGCTCGAGCTGGTAGGCCACCACCTGCCCCACCTGCACGCGGCGGTAGTAGACCGGCGAGCCTATGTCGAGCGAGCCGAGATCGGCGGCGCGCAGCAGGAACTGCTTGCCCGAGGCATCGGTGGTGACCGCGGGCGGCACTTCGAGCCCGGTGAAGTCGCGCACGCGCTCCTCGGACTTGCCGGCGTCCACGCCGATATAGGCACCCGACAGCAGCGTCTCCAGCCCCGAGATGCCGCTGGTGGCGAAGCGCGGGCGCACCACCCAGAAGCGTGTGTCCTTGGCGGAAAAGCTGGCCGCGTCCTGGGTCAGGTCGATCTTGGCGATCACGTGCGAGCGGTCAGGCGCCAGGCGCACCGACTTGACCAGGCCGATGTCCACGTCCTTGTAGCGCACCGGCGTCTTGCCAGGCGTGAGGCCTTCGGCGGTGCGGAAGGTGACCGTGATCCCGGGGCCGCGCTCGGCCAGCGTGTGGATCAGCAGCGAGAGCCCGACCACGGCGGCCACGATCGGAATCAGCCATACCAGCGAGGGCAGCCAGCGTGCGCGCCTGCGGCGCTCGGGCGCGGGCGGCAGCGGCGGAGGTGGCGGCGGAGCAGAGGGGTTGTCAAGGTCGGGCATCGTTTGTATCCAGCGAATCCCACAGCAGGCGGGGATCGAAACTGAGTGAGGCCAGCATGGTCAGCACCACCACGGAGCCGAAGGCCATGGCACCGGCGCCGGGGATGATGGTGGCGAGCGCGCCCGCGCGCACCAGCGAGGCCAGCAGCGCTACCACGAAGATATCGAGCATCGACCAGCGGCCGATGACTTCCACCAGGCCGTACAGCCTGGTCTGCTGGCGGATGCGCCAGCGCGAGCGAAAGTGCACGGACAGCAGCAGCAGCGTGAGGATCATCATCTTCAGCAGCGGCACCACGATGCTGGCGATCAGCACCACGATGGCCAGCAGGTTCGATCCCGACAGCCACAGGTAGACCACGCCGGAGAAGATGGTGTCGCGCTGCGTGCCGAGGATGGACTGGGTCACCATCACCGGCAGCAGGTTGGCGGGGATATAGAGGATGAAGGCCGACAGCAGGAAGGCCCAGGTGCGCGTGAGGCTCTGCGGCTTGCGGTGGTGCAGGGTGGCGCCGCAGCGCGGGCAGGGCTCGCCCGCCAGCGCGCGCGGGCTGAGCGCGTCGCAGGCGTGGCAGGACACCAGCCCCATCGAGGTGGCGGTGGGCACCTGCGGCAGCGGCTTTGCCTCGTCGTCGTCGGTCAGTTCCGCCACCACGCCGGCGGCTATGCGCCGCGAGCGGGCCAGGGCGCCGTTGCCGCGCTTGCCCCCGTGCTGGTCGCTGCCGGGCGGGGTGTGGTCGGGCGCGGCGCTCATCGCGGCGGCTCCTCGTCCAGGTACTGCCACAAGTCGCGCGGGTCGAACGACAGCATCGCCGCCAGCACCACCACCAGCGCGCCGAACGACCACAGCGCCACGCCGGGCAGCACCTGGGCCATGGTGGAAAGCTTCACCAGCGTGACCAGCACCCCGATCATGAAGACCTCGATCATGCCCCAGGGACGGGTCTGGCGGATGCCGCGCACGATGCGCTCGAAGCCGGCCGGCATGCGGTGGCGCGCCATCGGCACCAGCAGGTACAGCATCATCAGCATCTCGGTCAGCGGAAACAGGATGGTGGTGGCGAACACCAGGATCGCCACCAGCGACATATTGTCGGCATGGAGCGCCAGCACCGCGCCCCACAGCGTGGTCTCGGTGCGCACGCCCTTGAGATCCATCTCGACGATCGGGTAGGCGTTGGACACCGCGAACAGGATCAGCGCGGCCAGCACCAGCGGCAGCAGCCGCGCATAGGCGCGCGAGCTTTCGCGGTAGAGCTGGCCACCGCAGCGCAGGCACAGCGCCCGCTCGCCGGTGCCAAGGCGCTCGCGCTGGTAGACCGCGTCGCAGTATTCGCAGGCCACCAGATGCGCCAGCGCCGCCGGCGCGACTGGCGTGCCGGGCGCGCCCGGACTGGTCTCGCCGCGGCCGGCTTCGCTCATGCCTTGCCGGAGCCCGCCACGTCCTCGGCCGTGGTGACGGGTTTGCCTTGTGCGAGCACGCGCGGCGGATCGGCCGGGTGCTGCGAGCCGATGGTCCAGTCGCGCAGCAGCGCGTAGGCCACCGCCAGCAGCGTGGGCCCGATGAACACGCCGAGGAAGCCGAAGGCCAGCGCGCCGCCGAACACGCCCAGCATGACCCAGATCAGCGGCATGTCGGTGCCCTTGCTGATCAGCAGCGGCTTGATGATGTTGTCGGCCATGCTGACCACGCCCACGCCCCACACCACCATGAAGATGGCCCAGCCCAGCGAGCCGGTGTGGTACAGCCACAGCGCGGCCGGGATCCACACCAGCGGCGGGCCCACCGGGATCACCGAGAGGAAGAAGGTGACGAAGCCAAGGATGGCCGCGCCGGGCACGCCGGCGATCCAGAAGCCGATGCCGGCCAGCACCGCCTGCACGAAGGCGGTGCCGAGCACGCCGTAGACCACGCCCTTGACGGTATTGCCGGCCAGCGCCAGCAGGTGGTCGGCGCGCTCGCCGGCGATGCGGCGCATGCCCGCGCGCAGCCACGCCACCGCGAATTCGCCGCCGGTATAGAAAAAGAACGCCAGCACGATGGACAATGCCAGCTGCCCGAGCCCGGCGCCGATCGAAAGCCCCGCGCCCAGCACCGCGTGGCCCACCGGCGCGATCAGCTTGCGCAGGTTGGCCACCATGTCGGAGTCGGCGTGGATCACCTTGTCCCAGCTGTTCTGCAGGTAGTTGCCCACGTAGGGCAGGCCGGTCAGCCAGTCCGGCAGCGCCGGCAGGCCGTTGTCCACGAAACGGTCGACCAGGCCGGACAACTCGTCGATATGGGCGGAGAAGCTGGCGCCCGCGTAGACGAAGGGGCCCAGCACGATCACGGCGGCCAGCAGCACGCAGATCACCGCGGCCAGGCTGCGCCGGTTGCCCAGCCAGCGCGACAGCACCGAATACGGGTACCAGGAGCTGAAGGCGAGGATGGCGGCCCACAGCAGGGCGGTGGTGAAGGGCGCCAGCACCAGCAGCGAGCCGCCGATCAGGACGACCAGCGCAAGCACGGCGGCGAGTTTTTCAATCAGTTGGCTGGAGCTCATCGGGCGTATGTCCGGACATGCCGGCGTGACGGGAACGCCGACAATATATAGGAAAACATAGACCCTTCCGGCCGATAACGCGTGCGCCGGCGCGCGCGGGAAAAAATGCTGCAGTGCGGATGCCGCACTGCGGCCCGCGCGTTCCGCGTGGCGCGCGCGGGCCTGCGCCGATCGGTGCGGGGATGCCGCCGCTGCGTGGCACCCCCGGGCAGGGCGGGAGGCCGCCGGGTAACGCCCGCGGCGCTCCGCGCCGCCCGCCGGGCCGCTTTACACGCTTCAGCGCGGGGCCGGTGCCTCGGCCTGCGCCGGCGGTCCCTGTTCGAGCAGCGCGGCGATCAGGTCCGACTGGGTGACGATGCCCAGCAGGCGCCGCTGCGCATCCACCACCGGCATCTCGTGCAGGCCGCCGTCGGAGAAGGCGCGCGCCAGTTCCACCATGGGCTGCTCGGGCCGGGCGGTGGCCACGCCGGTGTGCATCAGGTCACCCGCGTTGCCCGCGCGTGGCTGGCTGGCGCCGGCGCGCACGGCGAGCAGGTCGACCAGGTTGAGCATGCCGACCAGGCGGTGTGCTTCGTCCACCACCGGCAGCGTGCGCAGGCCGTGCCGGTTGAGCAGGGCGCGGGCCTGCACGCCGCTGTGGCCAGGCTGCACCGTGACGACGTCGCGCGACATGATGTGCTCGCAGCGCACGTCGCCGAAGCGGCGGCGATAGGCGCGCATCTGCGCCGCCACCAGGATTTCTTCCAGGTCGTCTTCTTCGATGTCGAGGAATTCGCCGCGCGTCTTGAGCACCTCGTCGAGGTCGGCGCGATTGAAGCCCACGCGCTCGCTGGGCAGCGGATCGGCGGTGCGGTGCGGGTTGGCGTGGTCGGCCGGGCGGTGCGGATAGCGCCGGCGCAGCGCGTTGTTGAACAGCAGCGCGATCAGCAGGAGCAGCATCGAGTTGAGCAGCACCGGGAACGCCACGAAGCCGAAACCGAGCTTGGCGACGGCCGGGCCGCCGAACACTGCGGTGATCGCCACCGCGCCGCTGGGCGGATGCACGCAGTGCAGCTGGAACATCATGACGATGGCCAGCGCCACCGCCACGGCGGCGGCCAGGCCAGGGTCCGGAATCCAGCGCGCGCAGGCCACGCCGATCAGGGCCGCCACCAGGTTGCCGCCGATGATGGACCACGGCTGCGCCAGCGGGCTGGCCGGCACCGCGAACAGCAGCACCGCCGAGGCCCCCATCGGCGCCACGAACCACGGGTTGACCCCGCCCAGCAAGCGGCGGCTGATCCATTCGGTGACCAGCAGGCCGAGCAGCGCGCCCAGGCAGCTCTTGAAGCGCTCGCGCTTGCTGCCGGCAATGGGCGTGGGAACGAAGGCTCGCAGCCATGCGCGCGCCCGCGCTGGCGTGAGTTCGGCTAGGGAGGGGGCCTGGGATGGTGGCATGGACGGGCCTGGTTCTGCGGTTCTGGAAGCGGCGGGACGAAAGCGGGCGGCGCGGGCAGGCGGCTGGCGGCTACGCATCATGCGTAGCGCGTCGTCACCTTGGCTGCGCTGCAGCAAACCGGTCCGCAAATATATCATGACGTGATACATTGCGCTGTCTCGGCGCTTGCGATGCTGCAAGCCCCGCGTGCCCCACATAAGCCTCTTACACGCCCCGCGCGAGCCTCATCATGCACTTTGAAAAACGCGACTACGCCGTCAGCCGGCGCCTGCTGCTGCTTGCCGCGCTGGCGCCGGTGATCGGCGCCATCAGCACGGCGGCTGCCGTGCTGCTGCTGAACCTGATTCGCTTCTTCACCAACCTTTTCTTCTACCAGACGCTGTCGCTGGCGGAGCGCTCGCCGGCGCAGCACGCGCTGGGCGCGTGGGTGATCCTGGTGCCGGTGGCCGGAGGCCTGCTGGTGGGGCTGATGGCGCGCTACGGCAGCGACAAGATCCGCGGCCATGGCATCCCCGAGGCCATCGAGGCGGTGCTGTTCGGCAAGAGCAAGATGTCGCCGCGCGTGGCGGTGCTCAAGCCCTTGTCTTCCGGCATCGTGATCGGCAGCGGCGGGCCATTCGGGGCCGAAGGCCCGATCATCATGACCGGCGGCTCGATCGCCTCGCTGCTCGCGCAATACCTGCACCTGACCGCCGCCGAGCGCAAGACGCTGCTGGTGGCCGGGGCCTGCGCCGGCATGACGGCGATCTTCGGCACGCCGGTGGCGGCGGTGCTGCTGGCGGTGGAGCTGCTGCTGTTCGAGCTGCGCCCGCGCAGCCTGCTGCCGGTGGCGCTGGCCTGCGCGATGGCTGGCTTCCTGCGCCCGCTGGTATTCGAGTCCGGCCCGCTGTTTGCCATGCAGACGGCGCCGGTATCCACCGCCGCCCTTGGCTCCTGCGTGGTCGCGGGCCTGCTGTGCGGCGTGCTCGGCGCGGCGCTGACGCTGGCCCTGTACCGCACCGAAGACCAGTTCTCGCGGCTCAAGCTGCACTGGATGTGGTGGCCCGCCATCGGCGGCCTGGTGGTCGGCATCGGTGGCTACTTCGAACCGCGCGCGCTCGGCGTGGGCTATGACGTGATCGCCGACCTGCTGCATAACCGCCTGGCGCTGGAGGTCGCGCTGGCCCTGCTGGCGGTCAAGGCGGTGATCTGGGTCGTCGCGCTCGGCTCCGGTACCTCGGGCGGGGTGCTGGCCCCGCTGCTGATGCTCGGTGCCGGGCTCGGCGTGGCGCTTGGCGCAGTCCTGCCCGGTGGCTCGCCCGAGCTCTGGGCGCTGGTGTGCATGGCGGGCGTGCTGGGCAGCGTGCTCGGCGCGCCGCTGACCGCCATCGTCTTCGCTTTCGGGCTGACGCATGACAGCAACGCGCTGCTGCCGCTGCTGCTGACCACCGCCGTCGCGCACGGCTTCACCGTGCTGACCATGAAGCGGTCGATCATGACCGAGAAGATCGCCCGCCGCGGGCTGCATATCTATCGCGAATACGGGGTCGACCCGCTTGAGCGCCAGCATGTGGCGGACCTGATGACCACCGCGGTGGTGAGCGTGGATGGCGACCAGCCCGTCAGCGCCCTGTGGCCGCGGTATTTCGGCGAGCACGCGCCGCATCGCGCTTATCCGGTGCTGTGCGGCGGGCGCGTGGCCGGCATGCTGGAGCGCAATGCCTTGCGCGGGCGCGAAGGCGCATCGATGAGCGGACGCGAGCTGATGACGCCGCTGCGCCCGGATCAGGTGCTGCTGCCTGCCCAGACCGCGCGCGTCGCGGCCGGGCGCATGGCGGAACTGAGCGTGGGGCGCCTGCCGGTGGTGGCGGATCTGGAATCGATGCGCCTGGTCGGCGTGGTATCGCTGCGCGACCTGCTGCGGCCCAGCGGGCAGGTCCTGCATGAAGAGACGCAGCGCGAACGGCTGCGAGGCGTGGCGGCGGGCTGAACGCCGCAACGGTGTTCAGAGCTTGTAGCTCGACAGCAGGATGCTGGTCTCGGTGGCCCCGATCCCGTCGATCAGGCGGATCCGGTCGAGCGTACGATCGAACGCCTCGAGCGTGTCGGCGCGTAGTTCGGCAATGATGTCCCAGCGCCCGTTGGTGGTGTGCAGCGTCTGCACATTGGGCTCGCCGCGCAGGGCCTGGAGCACCTGGCGAGCCTTGTTGCCCTCCACGGCGATGGTCGTCCAGGCGCGGATGCGGTGGGTCTCGGCTTCCGGCTTGAGGCGGACCGTGTAGCCGACGATCAGCCCCTCCCTCTCCAGCTTGTCGATGCGGTTCTGGACGGTGGCGCGCGACACGCGCAGGGCCTTGGCCAGGGCAGTGGCGGGCATGCGGGCGTTGTCGCGCAGCAGGGCTAGCAACTGGCGGTCGGTGTCGTCCATGGCGGTTCCTGGTGGGTCTTGGGGCGCACTTGCGGCCCCGATTGGCGATTCGCCAATATGACCTTGCATATTGCAAATCATAGCAGCGGAATTGCGCAGTTTGCTGGCTTTTGGTTAGCGCCGCACTGCACCAGAATGCAGGCATCCCCAGTCACCGCGCGTCCACCGCGCGTCAACCACCAAGGAGCCAGCGTGACCAACCAGCCCACCATCCTGCTTGTCGACCCGACCCACTACGACGTGTCCTACAGCATCAATCCGTGGATGGATCCGGGCCTCTGGGCGCGTGATCCGCGCGGCATGCACCAGCACGCGGTGGGTTCCTTCGCAGCGCTGCATGCGGCCTTGCAGGCGTCCGGCTTCGTGGTGGAGACCGCCCCGGGCGCGCCTGGCCTGCCCGACATGGTGTTCCCCGCCAACGCAGCCGTGGTGCTGGACGGCCATGCGGTGCTGGCGCGCTTTCGCTATCCGGAGCGCGCCGGCGAGGAAGTCCCGTTCGCCAGGATCTTCGAGGGCCTGCGCGAGCGCGGCCTGATCGATTCGGTCAGCGTGCTGCCCGAGGGCTGCTACCAGGAGGGCGCCGGCGACTGCATCTGGGATGCGGTGCGCGGTCATTTCTGGGCCGGCTTCGGCCCGCGTTCGACGCGCGCGGCGGCCGATGTCATGGGCAGCCGTTTCGGCCGCGAGGTGGTGGCGCTGGAACTGGCGACCGAGCAGAGCTATCACCTCGACGTGTGCTTCTGCCCGCTGTCCGGCGGCGAGATCCTCTACTACCCGCCCGCGTTCACGCAGGAGGCGCTGCGCACGCTGCGCGAGCGCGTGCCGGCCAGCCTGCGCATCGAGGCGAGCGAGGACGACCTGCGCCACTTCAGCGTCAACGCGGTCAACCTGCACGACCAGATCGTGATGACACGTACCACGCCGCACCTGCGCGCCGAGCTGGGCCAGCGCGGCTACCAGCTGCGCGAGGTGGACCTGTCGCCGTTCATGCTGTCCGGTGGCGGCGCCTACTGCATGACGCTGCGGCTTGACCGCACCAGCGCGGCGGGGCAGGCCGCGGGTGCCGGTCGCACCGCCGCGGCAGCGGTTGCCGCCTGAGCCGGGCGGCAGGACGACACGACAACAAGACAACAAGACAAGACACGACAGGGAGAGCACCATGAAGGAGATCGCCATGACCCGCTTCCTCGACGCCGCCGACGTGGCGGCGCTGGTGCGCGAGACGGGCGTCGCCAGCGCCATCGCGCAGATCGCGCATCATGTCCGCCAGGATTTCATGCGCTGGGATGCGTTCGACAAATCGGCGCGGCTGGCCGCGCATTCGGCCGGTGGCGTGATCGAGTTGATGCCGGTGAGCGACGGCGTGCAATACGCGTTCAAGTACGTCAATGGCCATCCGCGCAACGCGCTGGTCGGCATGCCCACGGTGATGGCTTTCGGCGTGCTGGCCGAGGTGGCGAGCGGCTTCCCGCTGCTGCTGTGCGATCTGACGCTGGCCACCGCGCTGCGCACCGCCGCCACCTCGGCGCTGGCCGCGCAGGCCATGGCGCGGCCCGGCTCCGCCACGATGGCGCTGATCGGCAACGGCGCGCAGGCGGAGTTCCAGGCGCTGGCCTTCCACGCCATGCTGGGCATCCGCGAGATCCGCGCCTACGACATCGACCCGGCGGCGAGCGCGCGGCTGGCGCGCAACCTGGCCGCCGTGCCGGGATTGAAGGTGGTGCCGGTGGCGTCGGTACGCGACGCGGTGCGCGGCGCCGATATCGTCAGCACCGTCACCGCGGACAAGACGCGCGCCACCATCCTCACGCCCGACATGGTGGCGCCGGGCATGCATCTCAACGCGGTGGGCGGCGATTGCCCGGGCAAGACCGAACTGCACGCGGATATCCTGCGCGCGGCGCGCATCGTGGTCGAGTACGCACCGCAGACCCGCATCGAGGGCGAGATCCAGCAGTTGCCGGCGGATGCGCCGGTCACGGAATTGTGGGAGGTGCTGGGCGGCCGCGCGCCGGGACGCGGCGGCGCGGACGAAGTGACGGTGTTCGATTCGGTCGGCTTCGCGCTGGAGGACTACGCCGCGCTGCGCTGGATCCATGCCGCGGCCCATGCGCGGCACCGCGGCAGCCACGTGGAGCTGGTGGCCACGCCACCGGACCCGCGCAATCTCTACGGCTGGATGATGGAGGCGGCGGTCCCGCGGCCTGAACCGGCCGCGGTGGCGGAACTGGCCTGAAGCCGGCCGCCGTGCGGTAAGCCGGCGCGCGCCGGCCGGCCAGGTGGCTGGTTCAGCCGGCCGCGCCGCGCGTCATCATCAGCTGCGCGCGCAGGAAGCCCTTGACCTCTTCCAGCGACGGCGTCTTCAGGAAGACCATGATGCCCCAGTGCTGCAGGGCGTCGGCCACGCCGTCATAGGCCTGGCGGTTGGTGATCACGGCGAAGATGACATTCTGGCGGGTGAAGAAGTTCTGCAGCTTCTCGATGGTCGCCGATTCGGCGTCGCTGAGTTCTTCCACGTAGTACAGCACCACCCGCGGGTGCGAGCTGACCGACGTAATGATGGTATCCACCACGTCCTCCACCACCACGCTCTTGAGGGGCAGGCCCCATTTGCCCAGTTGCGCGTGGATGCGCTGGGCTTCCTGGTGATTGGGGTGGAATACCACCAGGTCAAGCTCGTGCACCGACGGCAGTTCCTGGCCGACTCGCGTGGCCAGCAGGCGGTGCACGGTCTCCTTGTGAATACGGCGGTGGCCGCCGTTGGTCTTCCAGGCCCCGAGTTCGCCGCGCTCCACCATCTTCTGTACGGTGCCCAACGAGACATTGAGCAACTTGGCGGCGGTACGCGTGCTGTAATAAGGCTTCTCAGCCAGTTCTGAATCCAGTTTCATCCGTTCACCCGTTAAGAAAACATCACACTGCGGTCAGACTGGCAGTGACAGCGCGTACCTCCCGCGCTGGTTTGGGCCCCGGCCACGCATAAAAAAAGCGCAACAACTCAATGGCTTGCTGGCACCGCTGAGCCTCTTGCATGACTTGCCCGTTACCCTGGGCGCCGGAAGCGGAGGTGCTCCGCAGCCATGCAAGGGCGTGATCTATGTCACAAGTGCCTTCTTCTTCCAACGGAAGAATGCCGGTTCCCAATCATATGCGCTATCGAACATATATCACCAGCCAGGGCCGGCAAATATTTCGAAAACGCCTCGAACGCTCCCACTTCTGTGTTTAAACGCATATTGCCGCGTTTTGGCAGACACGCGAAGCCCGCGATTTCTTGCAAACAATGCAGACATCCAGGCGGCTCCCGGATGATGCCCGGGTGATGCCCGACTCGCGCGGTTTCGATGCCGCATGCTACTGAAGACCGCCGGCGGCGCGCGGGGTTCCTGGCACCGGATCGCCGCGCCGGCGAGGCCAGATCCGCAGGCGCCGGCAACTATCCGTGCCCGCCGGGGCCGGCTGCCGCGACGGCGGGAAGCGTGCCGCCAATCGTACCGGGAAGCGTGCCGGGAAGCGCGGCCGGCGGCTGCGCGAGGCCCGGCGCCGGTGCCTTGGCGGCCTCCGCAGGCAGGCCGCCGGGCTCGCTGCATGGAACGGCGCCCTGCGCTGCCGCGCTGCCATCCACGCGCGCGATGCCGGCGTGCGCCGTGGCCGGCGCCGAGGCGCCCCGGGTCTTGAGTTCGTGCGTCTTGATCACGATGAAGTATTCGTAGATCGACTGCAGGATGGCGTAGGTGAGGCCGGCACGGCCGTCGAGGAAGCCGCGCTTGCCGACGTAGAGCAGCACGAACTTGGCCAGTGGGCGTAGCGGCAGGCGGTAGAACAGCTCCTTCTGATGCGCGCGCCGCTGGTGGAAGTCCGGCGCGAACAGCGCCTCGCGCAGGCTGAAATCCGCCTTGCCGCGCCGGTTGTCGATGGTCTGCTGCGCTTCCAGGCTGCTGTAGCTGTTGTGGCGCGTGATCCAGTGGCTCAGGCCCTTGCTGAAGGGAAAGTGGTCGAGATAGCCGGACAGCTCGCCGGCCGGGCCGTCGGGGATCGAGACGGGATTGACCAGCCGTTCGTAGCGCATGCGCTCCGGCCGGAACAGGCGCAGGTAGAAGGGCGAGGTCTGCACGTGGCGCAGCCAGGTGCCGAGGAAGAAATCGCGCCGCTGCACGCGGAACGCCACCTCGTCGCGCGCGGCGCGCACGGCGGCCAGTGCGTGCTCGGCCAGCGCCGGTGTCATGCGCTCGTCGGCGTCGATATAGAACACCCAGGGATGGCGGAAGGCGATGTTGCGCAGGCCCCAGTTCTGGTGGCTGGCCCAGTTGTCGAAGGGGCGCTGCGTGACGCGGGCGCCAAAGCGCGTGGCGATTTCCACGGTGGCATCGGTGCTCATGGAGTCGTAGACATGGATGTCGTCCGACCAGGCCACGCTCTGCAGGCAGCCCGGCAGGTCCTGCTCTTCGTTGCGGGTGAGGATCAGCACCGAGATGCCAGGCGCGGCCGGCGAGCCCGGCCGGCCCATGCGCACGGGATGGCTCATCTGCCTGAAGTTGCTAGGCCTTGCCATGTCTCGTCCTCGTGCCGATGGCCCGGGCCGGCGTGCCGGCATAGACCGTCCACGGCGTGCGCAGGCTCCTGGTGACCACGGAGCGCGGCGCGACCACCGCGCCTTCGGCCACGGACACGCCCGGCGAGACGAACGCTTCGGCACAGATCCACACATGCGGCGCCAGCACGATGGGATGCGCGACCAGCTGGAAATTGGCGCTGTTGTAGTCGTGGCTGCCGGTGCACAGGTGCGCGCCCTGGGAAACCACGCAGTAGTCGCCGATTTCGATCGGCGCCATGTTGTACAGCGTGACCCCGTCGGCCACGCCCACGTGGCCGCCCACGCTCAGGTCCCACGGCGCCCAGATCCTGACCGAGGGGTAGATGTGGACATGCGGCCCGAGGCGCGCGCCGAACAGCCGCAGCAGCGCCGCGCGCCACACGTGCAGCGGGCGCGGGCTGGGCCGGAACAGGCACAGCCAGACCCACCGCCAGAGCTGCCGCTGCAGGCGGTTGCCCAGCGAGAACGAGGCGCCCGTGGTCGGGTCGTTGCCTTGTAGGATCATCGTCGGTCCGCTCGGTGTGATCGAGGCCCGCTCAGCTTGTCCGGTGTCGGCGCTGCTACGCTGTCAATGGTTGGCGACCGCGGTACGGGCCAGTACCGCGGTCGCCGGCCCCGGCCGACGGCCCGGGCTTTGTCCCGCACCGGCCGCGCCTGGCGCCGGTTGGACGCAAGGCGCGCGGGAAGGGGTGAAGCCATGGTGGCGCGGCGTACGGCGCGCTTCGGTGCGGCACCTCACATAGCGCGGCGTGACCGTGCAGAGCGTGCGCAGGAGCCCGCGGGGAGCGGGCGGGGCCGGACGGGATGGGCCGGGCCGAGGCCAGGACCGCAAGGCGCGCGGGGCGGCGCGCCGTGGCTCAGAGCCTGTACTTCTTCACCTTGTCGAACAAGGTGGTCTTGGCGATGCCCAGTGCCTCGGCGGCGCGGCTCAGGTTGCCTTCATGGCGGCGCATGGCCTCGGCCACCATGGCCCGTTCGAACTGCTCCACGGCCTGCGCCAGTGGCAGCGCGGCCGGCTCGGCGGTGCCCTGGCCCGGGTTGCAGCCCAGCCCCAGCACGTGGCGCTCGGCCAGGTTGCGCAGCTCGCGCACATTGCCGGGCCACGGGTAGGCCATCAGCGCGGCCATCTCGGCCCGGCTGGCGGCTACCGCCTCGCGCTCGAAGCGCAGGGCGGCCTGGGCCACGAAATGCTCGAACAGCGGCGGCACGTCTTCGCGCCGCTCGCGCAGCGGCGGCAGCTCCAGCGTCACCACGTTGAGACGGTAATAGAGGTCGGCGCGGAACTGGCCGGCCTCCGACAGCGCCTTGAGGTCCGCCTTGGTGGCCGCCACCACGCGGGTGTTGACCGGTACCGGCGTATTGGAGCCGAGCCGCTCCACCACGCGTTCCTGCAACACCCGCAGCAGCTTGATCTGCATCTGCATCGGCATGCTTTCGATCTCGTCGAGGAACAGCGTGCCGCCCTCGGCGTGCTCGACCTTGCCGATGCGCCGCCGCGCCGCGCCGGTGAAGGAGCCGGCTTCGTGGCCGAAGATCTCGCTCTCGAACAGCTGCTCGGGCAGGCCGCCGCAGTTGATCGGCACGAAATGCCGTGCATGGCGCGCGCTGGCTTCGTGCAGGCAGCGTGCCACCAGTTCCTTGCCGGTGCCGGTCTCGCCGTGGATGAGCACGTTGGCGGCGGTGTCGGCCAGGTCCGCAATCAGCTTGCGCAGCCGTTCGATGGCCGGCGACTGCCCGATCAGGCGCGCCTGCAGCGTGTCGCGCCCGGCCAGCTTGCGGCGCAGTTCGGCCACTTCCAGCACCAGGCGGCGCTGCTCCAGCGCGCGCCGCGCCACCTCCACCAGCTGCTCGGGCGAGAAGGGCTTCTCCAGGAAGTCGTAGGCACCGGACTTCATGGCCTGCACCGCCAGGCTGACATCGCCGTGGCCGGTCACCATGATCACCGGCAGCGCGCCGTCGCGTGCCTTGAGTTCGCGCAGCAGCGCCATGCCGTCCATGCCGGGCAGGCGGATATCGCTGACCACCACGCCGGCGAAGTTCTCGCCGGCTTCGCGCAGCGCTGCCTCGGCGCTGCCGACCGCGCGCGTGGCAATGCCTTCGAGCCGCAGGGCCTGCTCGCAGCCCAGGCGTACGTCGGGATCGTATTCGACGATCAGTACGGTGAGCGGATTACTTGTCATGGCCGGTTTCCCTGCTTGCCTGGTTTTCCTGGCGCGCGCCGGGCCGCGCCAGCGGCAGCACCAGCGTGAAGCAGGCGCCGCCGTCCGGGTGATTGCTGGCCTCGAGGCTGCCGCCCGATTCATCCAGGATGCCGGCCGACAGCGCCAGGCCGAGCCCCAGGCCCTGGCCGGCGGGCTTGGTGGTGAAGAAGGGCTCGAACAGGCGGGCGAACGCCTCCTCGGACAAGCCCGCGCCGTTGTCGCGGATGGTCAGGCGGAGCTTGTCGCCCGCCAGGTGGCCGCGCACTTCCAGCCGCGGCGCGGGCATGCCGGCCACGGCGTCGAGCGCATTGCCGAGCAGGTTGACCAGCACCTGCTCCAGGCGGTTGGGGTCGCACGCCAGCACCAGGCCGGGCTCGAGCTGGCGGCTCAGTTCCGGGCGCACCGCCTGCAGGCGCGTGTCGAGCAGGAACAGCGCGTTGTCCAGCGCTTCGTCCAGCCGCGCGGTGCAGCTGCCGTTGCCGGGCTTGCGCGCGAACGACTTGAGCGCGCCGGTGATGCGGCCCATGCGCTCGACCAGGCCGATGATGGTGCCGAGGTTGGCCTGCGCCGTGGCGTTGTCGCCGCGTTCGAGAAATTTCTGCGTGTTGCCCGAGAGCGTGCGCAGTGCCGCCAGCGGCTGGTTCAGCTCATGCGCGATACCGGTGGACATCTGGCCGACGGCGGCCAGCTTGCCGGCCTGGAGCAGGCCGTCCTGGGCCTGGCGCAAGGTCGCTTCGGCGCGGATGCGCTCGGCGACCTCGGCCTGCAGCTGCTGGTTGGCGGTCCACAGGTCGGCGGTGCGCTCGGCCACCTTGCGTTCGAGTTCGCCGTTCGCGGCTTCCAGCGCCACGCGCGCGGCCAGGCGCTCGCCGACGATGCGCCGGCGCACGTTCCAGGCCGCCGCCAGCAGCAGCACGAAGGCCGTCAGCACGCCCGCCAGCGCGGCGCTGTTGAGCGCGGCCAGGCGCGCCTGCGAAGTATTGGTGAGCAGCGTGAGCTGCCAGTCGGTGCCGACCAGCTCGGCGGTCTGCGCCAGCATGGGCGGACCGCGCCGCAGGCGCACCAGGGCGTCGCTGTCGGACAGCTTGCGCACCGGCGCCAGCTCTAGCTGCGGCAGGGGGGCGCGGTTGTACTGCAGGCTGTGCTGCAGCCGCTCGCGCTGCCCCGGCGCCAGCGGCCTGAGCGCGGCCAGCTTCAGCGACGGGTCCGAGGCCAGGATCACCACGCCGTTCTCGTCGGTCAGCAGCATCTGCGTGTCGGCGCCCTGCCAGCGGTTCTCCAGCGGCTCCAGGCCCACCTTGACCACCGCCACGCCGCTGGGCTTGTGGCGGTCGCCGAGCGGGGCGGAGAGATAGTAGCCGGGCTCGCTGCGCGTGGTGCCGACGCCGTAGAAACGGCCCAGCTGGCCATCGGCGGCATCGTTGAAATAGGTGCGGAAGCTGAGATCCTCGCCCATGTAGCTGTCGGGCCGCTGGTAGTTGCTGGTGGCGCGCACGCGGCCGTGCGCATCGAGCACGTATACCGCGCGCGTGCCGGCGCGGGCGTTGAGCGCCGCCAGGTACTGGTTGGCCGCCTCGACCCGCGCCGGGTCGTCCGGCCTGGCCAGCAGCGCGGCGATCTTGTCGTCCAGCGACAGCAGGCTGGGCACGTAGTCGTAGCGCCCCAGCTCGCTCGACAGCGCCTGGTCGTACAGCCGCAGCTGCACCTGGCCGCGCTCGCCCTGGCGTGCCAGGGCGGCGTCGTAGCTGTAGCGGTAGCCCAGCGCGCCAGCCAGCCCGACCAGCACCGCCAGCGCCAGCATGGCGAACAGGGGTACCCACTGGCGCAGGCGGCCGGTACGGCCGTGGCGAGAGGGGGCGTCGGGCAGGGCGCCTGGCGGGGTGGCGTGTGAACGGAACGGGCCAGTCATGGGCTTGCGAGAAAGGCTTTTGGGCTGCGGATGGCTGCAGCGCGCTTCGCCGTGGCAAGGAAATACACGGGCATGGCACGGCGGCGGCAGCGCGAATAACCCCGTCTTTTACCACATCGCGTATTGTGCACCGCAAAAGAAAAAGGCCCGGCTACCTGATCGGCAGCCGGGCCTTGGCGCGCTGGCAGTGTTACTTGCCGGCCAGGACCTGAACGGGTGTCAGGCCAAGGTTGCCGTCGGCAGCGGGGTCATCCGCTTCTTCGGGCACCGGCGCGCCGATGGCGCCTTCGCTTTTGGCGACGACGGTGGTGGCAATGGCGTTGCCAAGTACATTGGTGACGGTGCGGCCCATGTCGAGCACATGGTCGATGCCCAGCACCAGCAGGATGCCCGCCTCGGGCAGGCCGAACATCGGCAGTACCGCGGCCACCACCACCAGCGAGGCGCGCGGCACGCCGGCGATGCCCTTGCTGGTGACCAGCAGCACCAGCAGCATGGTGATCTGCTGCGTGAGCGAGAGGTGGATGCCATACACCTGCGCCACGAACAACGCGGCGAACGAGGTGTACATGATGGAGCCATCCAGGTTGAACGAGTAGCCCAGCGGCAGCACGAAGCCGGTGATGCGCTCCTTCACGCCGAAGCGGCCGAGCTGCTCGATCACCTTGGGGTAGGCCGATTCGCTGCTGGCGGTGGCGAAGCCGATCATCAGCGGCGCGCGCACCATCTTGAGCAGGCGGAACACGTCGCGGCCCAGGAAGAAGTAGCCCCCGGCGATCAGCGCCATCCACAGCAGCGCCAGCGACAGGTAGACGCTGCCCAGCAGCTTGGCGTACACCACCAGCACGCCCAGGCCCTCGGCCGTGATCACCGCGGCGATGGCGCCGAACACGCCCACCGGCGCGAACGCCATCACGTAGTTGGTGACCTTCAGCATGACGTGGCCGAGGCCGTCGATGGCCGCCAGCACGGGTTTGCCCACGCCGTCCTTGACGGTGCCCAGGGCAAAGCCGAAGAACAGCGAGAACACCACGATCTGCAGGATCTCGTTGGTGGCCATGGCCTCGACGAAGCTCTTGGGGAACATGTGCGCGATGAAGTCGCGCAGGTTCAGCGCCCCGGTCTTCAGGTTGGAGGCGGCGTCGGCCGGCGGCAGCGCCAGGTTCATGCCCTGGCCCGGCGTCAGCAGGTTGGCCATCAGCAGTCCCAGCAGCAGCGAGGTGATCGACGCGGCGATGAACCATGCCATGGCCTTCAGGCCGATGCGGCCCACGGCGCGGCCGTCGCCCATGCCAGCGATGCCGCTGACCAGCGTGGCGAACACCAGCGGCCCGATGATCATCTTGATCATGCGCAGGAACACGTCGGTGAGGATGGACAGGTAGTCCGCGATGGACTTGGCGGCGGCGGGGTCCGGCGCCATGTGGTGGGCTGCCGTGCCGGCCAGCACGCCGAGCAGCATCGCAAGGAAAATCAGGGTGGGCAGTCGGTTCAGTTTCATCAGAAGTCGGGCCATGCGCCCGGCGGGTGGCCGGGCGGCTGTTTTTGCGGGGGCGGGGCTGGCAGCTTCAGGCGTGGAGCGCCGTCCCGCGGGGAGCGTCTCGCGGCCTTGCGCCGGGGACGTCAGCGATGCGGGGTCTGCAAGGCGGGCTCTGTCATTGTTTCCTCCATTGTTTTGTCGGTGCGGGCCGGCGGCGGGGCAGCCGCCCGTCAACCTGTATCTGCCGCTTGGGCGGGCGCATACATCGCACGAGCCGTGCCAGGCCGGCGGGCCTGGGGGCTGCGGCTAAGTTGCTGAAAAACAAGGGGAAATCAAAGTGATCCCGGCGCACGGTTCGGGTTTCCGTGCGTTCGGGCGGCGCGCGCGTTCGGATCTCCGAACGCGCCGGGCGGTGCGGAAGGCACCCGCCAGGGGCGGCGGGGCCGGGTGTGACGCGGGCAGCATGCTGCCCGGCGAGGGGAGGGCCGTCAGCCCTTGGTCAGCCCTTCGTCTGCCTGGTCAGCATGGTCAGCATGGTCAGCCATGAATTAGCCGCCAGTCAGCCGCCAGTCAGGCGTTATCGACCGGCAGCGTGCGGCAGCGCTCCAGGAAGTCTTCCAGCGGCATCGGCCGCCCGATCACGTAGCCCTGGGCGTAGTCCACGCCGATCGCGCGCAAGGTCTGCAGGGTCTGCTCGTCCTCCACGGATTCGGCTACCGTGAGCATGCCCAGCCGGTGCCCGATGTCGTTGATCGAGCTGACGATCTCGCGGTCGACCGCGCTGCCGGCGAGGTGGCGGATAAAGCTGCCGTCGATCTTGAGATAGTCCACCGGGAACTGCTTCAGGTACGAGAACGACGACAGGCCCGCGCCGAAGTCGTCCAGCGCCACGGTGCAGCCGGCGCTGCGCATCTCCGCCACCAGCCGGTTGGCCGCGGCCATGTTGTTGATCAGCGCGGTCTCGGTGATTTCCAGCTGGATGCGGCTGGCCGGCAGCACCGATTCGTGCAGCTCGGCATGCAGGAAGGGCAGCAGGAAGGGCTCGCCGAGCGAGTTGGCCGACAGGTTGATGGCCACCGTGAGCGCCGGCACGGCGGCCAGGCGCGCGCCGAACTCGCGCAGCACGTGGTGGATCACCCAGCGGTCCACGTGACCCATCAGGTCATAGCGCTCGGCGGCGGGGATGAAGGCGCCCGGCATCACCAGCTTGCCTTGCTCGTCCACCATGCGCACCAGGATCTCGATATGGCGGTCGGCATCCGCGGCCTCGTCGTCCTGCTGCAGCGCGCGGATTTCCTGCGCGAACAGGCGGAAGCGGTTGGCATCCAGCGCCGAGTGGATGCCCGCGGCCACCTGCAGCTCCTGGTGGTGGCGCTGCGCATCGCTTTCGTCGCGGCGGTACACCGAGACGCGGCTGCGCCCGGCCGCCTTGGCGGCATAGCAGGCCACGTCGGCGCGGCTCATCAGCTCGCCCACCGGCGGGGTCTCGTTGTCGATGGCGGTGATGCCGATGCTGGCGCCGACATCGTAGACGCGCCCTTCCCACGGGAAGCGCTGGCCGCGGATGGCATCGATGATCTTCTGGCAGACACGCTCGGCCTGGTCGACCGAGCAGTCCTTGAGCAGCAGCGCGAACTCGTCGCCGCCCAGGCGCGCCAGCACGTCGTCGGGGCGCACATGGTGGCGGATCACGTGCCCCAGCTCGCGCAGCAGCACGTCGCCGGCGGCATGCCCCGCGGTGTCGTTGACGATCTTGAAGCGGTCCAGGTCGATGAAGCACAGCGCGTGGTGCTGGTGCTGCATGCGCGCGGCCTCGCACGCCTCGCGCAGGCATTTCTCGAACCAGATGCGATTGGGCAGGCCGGTCAGCGCATCGTGCGAAGCCGAGTGCGCCAGCTCGCGCTGCAGCGCGCGCGCGCTGGTGATGTCCTGGAACACCAGCACCGCGCCGATTACCTCGCCCGTGGCGGTACGCACCGGCGCGGCGGAATCCTGCACGTCGTGGCGGTCGCCGGTCAGGCTCTGCAGCACGGCGCCGTCCTGCAGGTAGACCGGGCGCAGGGTCTGCAGGCACTGCTCCACCGGGCTCGGGATGGGCAGGTTGCTGTGCTCGTCGACGATACGGAAAATGAACTCGAGCGGCTGCCCGGCGGCGGCCTGCATGGTCCAGCCGGTGAGCTGCTCGGCGATCGGGTTCATGAACGTCACGGCCATGGCGGCATCGGTGCAGATCACCGCGTCGCCGATCGAGCGCAGCGTGATGTGCAGGCGTTCCTTTTCCTCGAACAGCGCCTCGGTCAGGTGGCGCTGCTCGGTGATATCCCAGTTGGTGCCGATCATGGACAGCGCGGTGCCGTCGTCCTGGCGCAGCACCATTGCCATGGCGCGGATATGGCGCACTTCGCCGTCGGTGCGCTGGATGCGGTATTCGGTATCGAAGGCGCGCGTGCCGCGCACCGCCTCGCGCATCTCGCTGCGCGCCTTGTCGACGTCTTCGGCATGCACCATGCCGATCCAGTGCTGGAGATCGGGCGCGCCGCCGGCGGGATCGCTGCCGTGCAATGCGTGCATGCGCGCATCCCAGGCGATCGCGCCGCTGGCGATGTTCCACTCCCAGATGCCCACGCGGCCGGCTTCCACCGCCAGTTGCGTGCGGCGCGTCAGCGCTTCGAGTTTTTCCTGCGCGGTCTTGCGATCGTCGATGTCTTCGACCTGCGAGATGAAGTGCTGCGGCGCGCCGGTATGCTCGTCGCGTACCAGCGATACCGCCAGCAGCGTCCAGCGGTAGCTGCCGTCCTTGTGGCGGAACCGCTTTTCGATGCGGTATGACTCGATCTGGCCGGCCAGCAGGCGCTCTACCTGGTGCAGGTCCGGGGCGAGGTCGTCGGGGTGCGTGATCAGCGGGAAGGGCAGGTCGAACAGCTCATTGCTCTCATAGCCGAACAGGTCGCAGATGGCGCGGTTGACCTGCAGCCAGCGACCGTCCAGGCCCACCAGCGCCATGCCGATGGCCGAATGCTCCATGGCCTGGCGAAAGCGCCGCTCGCTGCCGCGCAGTTCGCTGCGGTCCCGCCGGTTCTGCTCCAGCAGGAAGGCGATGCTGATCGGGAACAGCATGATCAGCGCGGTCGACAGTTGCACCGATTGCAGCAGGAATGGCTCGCCCGCGACCCGGCCAAGCGAGGCCGCGACCAGGCCCAGCACGACGGTGGCGGTGATCGCCAGCAGCGTGAGCAGCGCGGTGGCGAACGGGTTGGTCAGCAGCGCGGCCAGCACCAGCGGCAGCGCCATCACCACGAACGGCTCGTTGCTCTTGTACAGCGCCAGCATGCCTACCGTCAGGCTGAGCACCAGCAATGCGGCAAAGCGTCGCAGGCCGGCGCGGCCGAAGGTGTCCGCCACGCGCTCGCGCGTGACCGAGACCATCAGCGGCAGCAGCATCACCACGCCCATCGAGTCGGCGGTCCACCAGGTCCACCAGACGGCGGCGAAACCGCTGTTGTACGCGGTGGCGATGGTGGCCGCGCCGATGGTAGCGCCCACCGCCGGCCCCAGGGTGCTGGCCGCGCCCAGCGTCAGCGCGAAGCGCGCCAGCGGACCCGGCCGGCTCTGCGCCGCGCCCGCGGTCATGGTGCGCACCAGCCAGGCGGAGAAAACGATCTCGGCCACATTGCCCAGCGCGAGCGCCAGCGCGATCGCCGGCTGGTCGCCCATGGTCGCATTTGCCGCCACGCCCGCCACCAGCATGCCGGCAAGCAACCATGGCGCGTCGCGGCGGTGGTGGTGCAGCACCACGCCAAGCCCGAACGCGTTCGCCAGCCAGAGCATGGATACGTTGCCGGGATAGCGCGACACGGCGATGCCGGCCAGGGCAAGCAGGAAGAAGCCGAGGGCGGCCAGCGCCACGCGCTGCCAGCGCGGCCAGGAGGTGGGCAATGGGCGGACTTCCGATTCTGGCGTCATGTCTGCGGCTGCGGTCTGATCTAGGGGCTATGGCGGGGCTATGGCGGGGCAATGGCGGCTATTCGCGCAAGTTGCACGCGCGGCCCAGCCTAATCGGTCAATATAGCGGTCATCCGACGGCGGCACGAGCCGAGAAAAATGCCTGTGTCGCCGTTGTTCGGGCTAGCGCGCCCGGCTGATTTCATGTAGGCGACCGATGCGCCCATGGGGGTTCCATCGGCGCGCCGGCCCCCTTCGCCGCCCCGCAACCGGCCTCCGTGGCGGCTTGCGCGCCAGCGGGGCATGCCCCAGCGCGTGGCTGCCGGCTTCGGCTCGTGTCGTCCGAATCCTACAGGCGTTTCAGGCAATTCCCCGCTGAGGTGGGGGATGCCAGCACATATCGTAAAGGCGTTGGCCTGCAATGCCGGGCATTCCCCCGGCCAGGCTGGACTGCTCTGGCGCGGGCAAGCGCGGCCTGCGTGGCTGCCATGCCGGGTGTCAGTCCGTCCATGAACGATGCATCGCCATGACCATCGCCATGACCATCGCCATGACCATCGCTACCACCGCAAGGAGACCACCATGAAACGAGTCCTGATTCAAGGCGCCATCGTGCTGAGCGCCGCCGCCTTTGGCCTGCCGGCAATGGCCCAGCAAGCCCCGATCAACCAGCCCAACCCGAGCGCGCCGCCCACCGAAGGGCAGAACCAGTCTGACCGCAACATGGCCGGCGCTCAGATGGACAACAGCAGCGGCATGTCGAAGTCCGACGCCAAGTCCAAGGGCAAGAGCACCCACCGCGCCGACAAGCCGCGCCAGCAGGATGCCAATCGCGCGCCAAGCGCCGATGCGCCTTCGGGTCCGAAGGGCGACTCGCCCAGTCCGGCACCGAAGCAATAGGGCTTGCGCCGGGCCCGGGCCGGCAGCCGGTCAAGTACCGCGACTCCCTCTGCGTGCTGACCGCCGCCGCCGGCCATCCGCAACGCCCGCGGCGCGCGCAAGCGTGGCTCCCCGCCGATGCCCGACAAGATCCTGCATGGCCCGGAGCCGGGACTTGCGCTCGCCATCGCTCTCTCCATTCCCCGCTCACATTCCCCGCTCACCATTGCGCTCGCCATCCGGGCGCCAACCGAGACACGCCATGACCCAGGCCAGAGAACACCAGCCGGACCCCCGCAAGCCGCACCGCCCAGACCCGCATCCGGGCCGCGAGCACGAGCAGCGCGACCAGGATGACAAGCCAGGGCGCGACCTGCGCGACGAGAACGGCGAACCGCCATCGGCCAGGCGCCCCGGCAATCCCGACGCCAGCGAACCACCGGTGGAAGATTTCTGAGGGCTGCCGCGCAGTGCGCTGGCCACCATGGAACAAGCATCGATGAACAAGCAACAAGCAACAAGCGCAGGCGATGCGTCTCTATTTGCAGCGGTTAGCCGACCGCCCCAGCGAAGCGCCGCGCCAGGCGGCGGCCCGCCGCCATCGCTGGCTGCTCCACCCAGCGGTGCAGCAGCATGGCAAGGCCGAGCGCGAGCGCCGCGTCGATGGCGAAGCGCGCAAGCTGCCAGCCCATCTGCCCGGGTGCCAGCTCTGGCATCAGCCGCTTGACGGCCTCGATCACGGTCGGGTGCGTCAGGTAGAGCGCGTACGACAGCTCGCCCAGCCATACCAGCATGCGCGGCACGCGCAGCACGCCGGCATGCTCGGCCGCCACCGCGCCGAACAGGAGGGCGCCGGCCGGCAGGGCGCGCCCGCCCAGGCTGAATTCCGGCTCCACCAGCACCAGCGAGGCCGAGAATCCGGCCACCCCGAGCGCCAGCAACACCGTGGCCACGCCGCGCGTGAGGCGATGGCGCGTGCGCGCGTAGAGCCACGCGAGCGCGCAGCCCAGCGCGAACTCCAGCACCAGCGGGTTGGCGATCATCGACAGCCATGCCGAGGCGAACGGATAGGCATGGGCCGGATCGAGATCGACCGCGCCGAAGCGCCACCACGGCAGCGCCAGCGTGGTGACGGCGAACACGGCTGCCATCACCAGCAAGGCGCGCCGCCCGGCCAGCATCAGGCCCAGCGCGCACACCGCATAGAACGCCATCTCGTAATTGAGCGACCAGCCCACGTAGAGCGCGGGGTAGCCGAAGTAGGGCGCGTCCTGCGGCGCGCTCGGGATGAAGGCCAGCGAGGCGGCGAACAGGCCCGGGCTGACCGGGTTGAGCGTCAGCGCGTGCAATACCGACATGAACCAGTACGGCGGTGCCAGGCGGCACACGCGGCGGATCGCGAACGACAGCGTCGGTTCCGGCTGCGTGCGCGCCAGCACCGCCACCCAGGCGATGATGAAGCCGCTGATGACGAAGAACACATCCACCCCGACGTGGCCGCGCTTGATCACATTCTCGGTCAGCCAGCCTAGCAGCGGCGCATGCTCGCCGCCCAGGCGCAGGCCCGAGTGATACACCAGCACATAGGCCGCGGCCAGTCCGCGCAGGGCCTGGATGCTGTCCAGCCTGGCGGGGGCAGCGGCGACGGCGCGCGGCGCCCGCGCGCGCCGTCCGGCGGAAGCGGCAGGAAGCGACGGAAGGGCGGGCGGCTCGGGCACGGATCGGGATCGGGCGGATCTGGCGGGGGATAAGAAAGAGACGCCGGGCACCGCGCGAAGTTCGCCGCGCGCGCATCGCCAGGCCGGCGGCTGCCGGCCCGGTGCGCCGTACTGCACGTGCGCCCCCGTTTTGCACTATGCTCAGAAGGCTTTACGCGCCTGCCCCGGCGGCAGGCGCCGCGGACCGGCCGCGCCCGGCGCGCACCAGGCCAGGGCAAACAGACCCAAGGAGCTTCCCCTCATGACCACCCTAGATATCAACGGCAAGCCGTTGCAAGTCGACGTCGATCCGTCCACGCCGCTGCTGTGGGCACTGCGCGACAACCTCGGCATGACCGGCACCAAGTTCGGCTGCGGCATGGCCGCCTGCGGTGCGTGCACCGTGCATGTGAACGGCCAGCCCACGCGCAGTTGCGTGACCCCGGTGTCCGCCGCGCAGGGCGTACGCATCACTACCATCGAAGGCGTCACGGGCGACAAGGTCGGCCGTGCGGTGCTGGATGCCTGGATCAAGCATGACGTGGCGCAGTGCGGCTACTGCCAGAACGGGCAGGTCATGAGCGCGACGGGGCTGCTGCGCAACAAGAAGCACCCGACCGACGCCGACATCGACCAGGCCATGGCGGGCAACCTGTGCCGCTGCGGCACCTACCAGCGAATCCGCGCCGCCATCAAGGATGCGGCGCGCGCGCTGGCATAAGGAGAGCCACATCATGCGAATACAGAACCTGGAAGCACTTGCCGGCGGCAGCCGCCGGCAGGACCCGTCGGCACCCGCGCGCGCGGATGCCGCAGCCACATTCGACCGCCGCGATTTCCTCAAGCTCGCCGGCTTTGCCGGTGGCGGCCTGGCGCTCGGCTTGCTGCCCGTGCCGAATGCGCAGGCGCAGGAAGGCGGCGCGCCCAAGGCGCCGCCCTCGCCGCCGCAGGCCTTCGTGCTGATCGCGCCGGACAACACGGTCACGGTGGCGGTGAACCGGCTCGAGTTCGGCCAGGGCGTGCACACCGCGCTGCCCATGGCACTCGCCGAGGAGCTCGACGTGGACTGGCGCAATGTACGCGCCACGCTCGCGCCCGCCGGCGATGCCTACAAGGACCCCGGCTTCGGCATGCAGATGACCGGCGGCTCCACGGCGCTCAATCATTCCTTCCAGCAATACCGCGAACTCGGCGCGCGTGCCCGCGCCATGCTGGTGGCGGCCGCGGCGAAGCAGTGGCAGGTCGATCCCGCCAGCTGCCAGGTGGCGCAGGGCGTGGTGACTTCCGGCAGCCACCGCGCCACCTATGGGGAGCTGGCGCAGGCCGCCATGGCGCTGCCGGTGCCGCAGCAGGTGAAGCTCAAGGACCCCTCGCAGTTCAAGATCATCGGCAAGCCCACGCCGCGCCTGGACGCGCGCGGCAAGCTGGAGGCAACCACCGCCTTCGGCATCGACACCCGCCTCAAGGACATGGTGGTCGCCGTGGTGGCGCGCCCGCCGCGCTTCGGCGGCAAGGTGAAGTCCTTCAATGCCGACAAGGCGCGCGCAATCAAGGGCGTGGCCGACATCATGCTGGTGCCGGTGGACCGCGGCGGCACCGGCGTGGCGGTGGTCGCGGATGGCTACTGGCCGGCCAAGCAGGCTCGCGACGCGCTCGAGATTGTGTGGGAAGACGCGGGCTCCACCGTCTCCACCAAGGCCCTGTTCGCGCAGTACAAGGCGCTGGCCGCGCAGCCGGGCACGGTGGCGGTGCAGGCCGACCTGGGTGCCATGTCGGGCGCGGCGCGCACCATCGAGGCGGACTATGAGTTCCCCTACCTGGCGCACGCGCCGATGGAGCCGCTGAACTGCACCATGCAGGCCGAGGTGACGGGCAAGACGGTGCAGTCGGTCAAGGTCTGGGTCGGCTCGCAGTTCCAGACCGTGGACCAGGCCGCCATCGCGCGCGTGCTGGGCCTGAAGCTGGACAAGGTCACGCTCAATACCATGATGGCCGGCGGCGGCTTCGGCCGGCGCGCGGTGCCCACTTCCGATTACCTGGTCGAAGCCGCCAACGTGCTGCAGACCTGGGTCAAGAACGGCCATGACGAGCCGCTCAAGGTGATGTGGAGCCGCGAGGACGATATCCGCGGCGGCTACTACCGGCCGCTGCACGTGCACCGGGCCCGTATCGGCATCGATGCGAAGGGGCAGGTGCTGGGCTGGCAGCACACCGTGGTGGGCCAGTCCATCCTCAAGGGCACGCCGTTCGAGGCCTTCATGATCAAGGGTGGCGTGGACGCGACCATGACCGAAGGCATCGTCGAGAACGACTACGGTTTCCCGCTGCAGCTCTCGGTGCACCATCCGCAGGTGGACGTGCCGGTACTGTGGTGGCGCTCGGTCGGCAATACGCATACGGCCTTCGTCAAGGAGACGCTGGTCGACGAGATCGCAGTCAACGCGCGCCAGGATCCGGTGGCGTACCGGCTGTCGCGGCTGGACGCGGGCAAGCACGCGCGCCATCGCGCGGCGCTGCAGCTGGCGGTGCAGAAGTCCGGTTACGGCAAGCGCAAGTTGCCCAAGGGACAGGCCTGGGGCGTGGCCTTGCACGAGTCGTTCAACACCGTGGTGGCCTACGTGGTGGAAGTGTCGCTGGTGAAGAACCAGCCGCGCGTGCACCGCGTGACGGCTGGCGTGCATGCCAACCGCGTGGTCAACCCGATGTCCGCCGAGGCGCAGATCCAGGGCGCCTGCGTGTTCGGGCTGGCGATGATGCGGCCGGGCTTCGCCATCGAGATCGAGAATGGCGCGGTAAAGAACAGCAACTTCCCCGACTATCCGCCGCCGCGCATCACCGATGCGCCGGTGGTGGACGTGTTCTTCGTGCCGTCGGAGGACAACCCCACCGGCCTGGGCGAACCGGGTGTGCCGCCGATCGCCCCGGCGGTGGCCAACGCGCTGTTCACGCTCACCGGCAAGCGCCAGCGGCAACTGCCCTTCGTGCTGGCCTGAGCAGCGGGCAGGCGCGCGGCGCGCTCAGTGCGCGCCGTCGCCGCCGCCCGCGCGCCATGCCTGCGTGAAACGCAGCAGGTCTTCGGCGGAGGCATCGGTGATGGCGGCATAGCGCATGCCATCGCTGTCCCAGCGCGCAAGCTGGTAGCCCTGGTGCGCCTCGATCGCGGGCGCGGCGACGCTCGCGCTGCCCGCCTTGCCCTCTTTTTCCCCGTCTGCCAGCGGCACGACGAAGACATCGATCGGATGCTGGTTGCGGCGGTACACCAGCACCGCCACCGCGCGTCCGTGCACATAGTCCAGGCGGCCGCCCGTCAGCGGGAAACCCTGCGCGGCCAGGTCCCGGACCGGCGGCGCGTAGTCCAGCTTGCCGTTGAACCAGGGCTTGACCGTGTGGCGGTCCGAAGAAGCCACGTCGATGGCGTGGCCGGAGATCAGCGCGCGCACATGACTGGTGACCATCTCGCGCTCCACGGTCGGCTCGCCGGCGTCACGCAGCGCGAACTGCGCCATGCCGATGCCGAGCGCTGCCACGGTCACCGCCGCCATGGCGGCATTGGCGGCCGGGCCCCATGCAAAGTAGCGGCGCAGCGCCTGCCACCAGCCGGCGGGGGCGTGCCGGTCCCGTGGCAGCGCCGCGGCACTGTCGTTTTCCGCGGCTTCGTCCAGTGCCGCCTGCAGCCGGTGGCGCAGCGCGGGGCTGGCGCGGTGATAGGGCGCTTGCGCGCGCAGCGCGGTGCGCAGTTCGCGCAAGTGCGCCAGCTGCGCGCTGCAGGCGTCGCATTGCGCCAGGTGGCGTTCCACGGCGAGCGTATCGCTGACGCCGAGCTCTGCGTCGGCGCAGGCTTGCAGCAGCATCCTCGTGTCATTGCAGTCCATGGCCTGTCTCCCCGGCACCCAGCGGCGGCGCCACGTTCGTGCCCGTTGCGGTGGCGCGCTCCGCCTGCGCGCCGTGCGCCTGCCGGGCGCGCAGCGCCAGCACCGCGGCCGCCAGCAGCTTGCGCGCGCGCGCCAGGCGCGACATCACCGTGCCCAGCGGGATCTCGGCAATGGCGGCGATATCGCGGTAGGGCAGGTCCTCCAGTTCGCGCAGCACCAGTACCTCGCGGAAGGCCAGCGGCAGCTGTTCCAGCGCGAGGTGCAGCAGGCGCACATCCTCGGCGCGCAGCAGCCATTGCTCGGGGCTGTCGCCGTGGCCGTCCTGCCAGCCGGGCAGGGCATCGCCGTCGAAGTGCGCATCGTCGTAGCCGGCGCTGTCGCCCTGGCCGGGCTGCAGCCGCTTGCGCCACGCCGTGAACCAGGTGTTGCGCACGATCGCCAGCAGCCAGGCGCGCGGCTGGTCGCCGCGGAAACTGTCGAAAAAGCAGAACGCGCGCAGGCAGGCTTCCTGCACCACGTCGTCTGCCTCGGTGCTGCTGCCCGACAGCCAGCGCGCCAGGTTGTAGGCGGCGTCGAGATGCGGCAGCACGAGTTCGTCGAATCGGCGGCGTCGGTCGGCAGCGTTCACGTCACTCCTTTGGCCGGGCGCGCGGCGGGGCATCGTCCTGTCCCGTCGCGCCAAATCCGTATACCGAAGATGCGTCGAGTTTATTCCCGCTTTTCGCGCCCGGGGCAAAAAATAAAATCGGCCCGCGGCGGGAATAAAGGCGCGGAGGCGACGGTATGACAGGCATCCCCACAAGCCCCGCAATCAATCATGGAGGGTGCCGAAATGCAGCAACGATCATGGAAGCGGCGCGATTTTCTTGGCCTTGCCGCCTGCGCCGGCGGCGCGGTATTCGCGCAGGCCTTGCCCGGCTGGGCCGCCGGCCGCGACGAGACGTTTTACTTCGTGCAGTTGTCGGACGCGCACTGGGGCTTCCAGGGCCCGCCCAACCCCGACGCGCGCGGCACGCTGCCCAAGGCGGTGGCGGCGGTCAACGCGCTGCCGCAGCCACCGGATTTCCTGATGTTCACCGGCGACCTGACCCACACCACCGACGATCCCGCCGAGCGGCGCCGGCGCATGCGCGAGTTCAAGGCCATCGTCGCCGGGCTCAAGGTGCCGGTGGTGCATCTGATGCCGGGCGAGCACGATGCCAGCCTGGACGAAGGCGCCGCCTACCAGGAACTGTTCGGCCCCACGCACTATGTGTTCGACCACAAGGGCATGCATTTCATCGTGCTCGACAACGTCTCCGACCCGGCCGGCCGCGTCGGCGCCGCGCAGCTCGACTGGCTGGCCGCCGATCTCGGGCGCCAGCCGCGCGACGCGCGCATCGTGGTGTTCACCCACCGCCCGCTGTTCGATCTCTATCCCCAGTGGGACTGGGCCACGCGCGACGGGGCGCAGGTGATCGAGCGCCTGATGCCCTATCCCAACGTGACGGTGTTCTACGGCCATATTCACCAGGAGCATCACCACATGACGGGCCATATCGCCCATCACGCGGCGCGCTCGCTGATGTTCCCGCTGCCCCCGGCGGGCTCGCAGGCGCAGCGCCTGCCGGTGCCCTGGGACCCGGCCCAGCCATACAAGGGCCTGGGCTGGCGCGAGGTCCAGGCCGCGCGTGCCGGCGGCGAGTTCGGCATCGAGGAGAAACCCGTGGCGGCCTGAGCCGTCCCGACGTGCGTACGGCGCATTCATGCAAGGAGACTGGTCATGCAGGTATCGGCGAAGGAACGGGAACGCGCAGGGGAGCGAGCGAGGGAGCAGGCCGGGGAGGGGCTGAGCCGCCGGCGCGCGCTGTGCTGTCTGCTTGTGCTGGCGGGCAGCGCCCCGCTGCTGCGCAGCACGGCCGCCGCGCCGCGCGTGATCAAGGTGCACGCGCGCAAGTTTATCTTCACGCCGGACCGCATCGCGCTGCGCGCGGGCGAGCCGGTGGTGTTCGAACTGACCGCGCAGGATGTGGTGATGGGCTTCAGCGTGCCGGACCTGGGCGTGCGCGCCGACCTGCCGCCGGGCAAGGTGGTGCGGGTCTCTGCCACGCCGGCCAAGGCGGGCACGTTCGGCTTCCTGTGCGACATCTTCTGCGGCTCGGGGCACGAGACCATGAACGGCGTGATCGAGGTCACCTGAGCCCGGTTCTCCACGGGCAGGTGCGGCAATCGCGCGCGAGGCCGCCGCGCCGGACTTCCCGGCAAGGCGAAGGCCCGCCCCGTCCTGCGCTCAGTCGCCCTCGCCGCCTGCCAGCACTCGCTCGTTGCCACTCCCGGGCTCGGCAGGCGGCACGGGGCCGGCCTTGCGCCTGGCCTTGCGCGCCTTGCGTTCCATGTACCAGTAGTGCGCCCGGTCCAGGTACAGGTACACCACCGGCGTGGTGAACAGCGTCAGGGCCTGGGACAGCACCAGCCCGCCCACCATCGCATAGCCCAGCGGCCGCCGCAGCTCCGAGCCCGCGCCATGCCCCAGCATCAGCGGCAAGCCTGACAGCAATGCGCACATGGTCGTCATCATGATCGGGCGGAAGCGCAGCAGGCAGGCCTGGTAGATGGCTTGCTCGGGCGGCATGCCGTGGTCGCGCTCGGCGGTGAGCGCGAAGTCCACCATCATGATGCCGTTCTTCTTGACGATGCCGATCAGCAGGATGATGCCGATCAGCGCGATCACGCTGAGATCGTAGCCGCCCGCCAGCAGGATCAGCAGCGCGCCCACGCCGGCCGACGGCAGCGTGGACAGGATGGTGAGCGGGTGGATATAGCTCTCGTACAGCAGTCCCAGCACGATATACACCGCGATCAGCGCGGCGGCGATGAGGTAGGGCTGCGACGCCAGCGATGCGCCGAAGGCCTGCGCTGTGCCCTGGAACGAGCCGCCCAGCGTCTGCGGGCGGCCCATGCCGGCCAGGGCGGTGTTGATGGCCTTGACCGCGTCGCCCAGCGCCACGTCCCTGGCCAGGTTGAAGGAAATGGTGACGGCGGGGAACTGCCCCTGGTGGCTGATCGAGAGGTAGGCGGTGCTGTTGGTGTCGATCTTGACGAAGGTGGACAGCGGCACCTGCTCGCCGGTCAGCGGCGAGGTGACGTAGAGCCTGGAGAACAGGCTGGGGTCTTCCTGCAGCGCCGGCGTGGCTTCCAGGATCACGTGGTAGCTGTTGATCTGCGTGAAGTACTGGGCCACCTGGCGCTGGCCGATGGCGTCGTACAGCGTGGCGTCGATCAGGGCCGGCGTGATGCCGAAGCTCGATGCCCGTGCCCGGTCGATGGTCAGGCGCGCGGCGGCGGCGGCGTTCTGCTGGTCGGAGGCCACGTCGGTCAGCTCGGGCAGGCCGCGCAGGCGCTCCAGGATGCGCGGCGCCCACTGGTTGAGCTCGTCCAGGTTGGCGTCCACCAGCGTGTACTGGTACTGCGTGCGCGACAGCCGCCCGCCCACGTTGATGTCCTGGCCGGCCTGCAGGAACAGGTTGGCGCCCTGCACCTGGGCCAGCTTGGGCCGCAGGCGTGCGATGACCTCGTCGGCCGAGACGGTGCGGCCTTCATCCTTGGGGCGCAGGCTGATGAAGAAGTTGCCGGTGTTGATGGTGTTCTGGCCGCCGGTCATGCCCACCGCGGCCACGTCCGGATCGGCGCGCACGATATCGGCGAGCTGCACCATGCGCGCGTTCATCGACTTGAACGACGCATCCTGCGCGGACTCCGCGATGCCGAACATGAAGCCGGTGTCCTGCTGCGGGAAGAAGCCCTTGGGGATGTAGATGAACAGCGCTACCGTGGTGGCCACCGTGAGGATGAATACGCACAGGGTGACGAACTGGTGGCGCATCACCACGTCCAGCCCGCGCTTGTAGGCCCCGAGCATGCGGTCGAAGCCGCGCTCGAACAGCTGGTACAGGCGGCCGTGCTCGTGCCCGCGTGGCGGTGTCAGGTAGCGCGAGCACAGCATCGGCGTGAGCGTGAGCGAAACGATCACCGACACCACGATGGTGAGCGTCACGGTGACCGCGAACTCGCGGAACAGCCGGCCCACGATGCCACCCATCAGCAGCAGCGGAATGAACACCGCTACCAGCGAGACCGAGATCGACACGATGGTGAAGCTGATTTCGCTGGCGCCCTTGAGCGCGGCCTCCATCGGCGCCATGCCTTCTTCCACGTGCCGGTAGATGTTCTCCAGCATCACGATGGCGTCGTCCACCACGAAGCCCACGGCGATGGTGAGCGCCATCAGCGAGAGGTTGTCGCGGCTGTAGCCGAGCAGGTACATGCCGCCGGCGGTGCCCATCAGGGCCAGCGGCACGGTGACGCTGGGGATCACCGTGGCCGCCACGTTGCGCAGGAAGACGAAGATGATCATCACCACCAGCGCGATGGTCAGCACCAGCGTGAATTCCACGTCCTTCACCGAGGCGCGGATGGTCTGGGTGCGGTCGGCCAGCGTGTTGACGTTGACCGTGGGCGGGATGGCGGCCTGCAGGCGCGGCAGCGCGGCGCGGATGCGGTCCACGGTCTCGATCACGTTGGCGCCGGGCTGCTTGGTGATGGCGAGGATGATGGCGCGCCCGTTGTGGAAGGTGTTGCCGGCCGGCGCGGCGGCGCCGGCAAAGCCCCAGCCCGCCAGCTTGGCGTTTTCCGGGCCGTCCACTGCCACGCCCACGTCGCGCACGCGCACGGGCGCGCCGTTGCGGTAGGCCAGCACCATGTCGTTCCACGCGGCGGCCTTGGTGAGCTGGTCGTTGGTGTAGACGTTGAAGGCCTTGGTGCGTCCGTCGGTGCTGCCGGTGGGCTGGTTGACGGTGGTGGCGGCGATCACGCCGCGCACGTCTTCCAGGCTCATGCCCATCGAGGACAGCTTCTGCGGGTCCACCTGGATACGCACCGAAGGTTTCTGCTGGCCGCCGATATTGACCAGGCCCACGCCGGAGATCTGCGATATCTGCTGCGCCAGCACGTTGTCGGCGAAGTCGTTGACCTCGGTCAGCGGCAGCGTGTCGGACTGCACCGCCAGCACCAGGATCGGCGAGTCGGCCGGGTTGATCTTGCGGAAGGTCGGGGGCGTGGGCAGGTTGCCCGGCAGCTGGCCGCTGGCGGCGTTGATGGCGGCCTGCACGTCCACCGCGGCGGCGTCGATGCTGCGGTTGAGGTCGAACTGCAGCGTGATCTGTGCGTTGCCCTGCGCGCTGGTCGAGGTCATCTGCGTGAGCCCGGCGATCAGCGAGAACTGGCGCTCGAGCGGCTGCGCCACGTTCGATGCCATGGTTTCCGGGCTGGCCCCGGGCAACGTGGCCGATACCTGGATGGTGGGGAAGTCCACCTGCGGCAGCGGCGCGATCGGCAGCAGCGGCCAGGCCGCCACGCCCACCAGCAGCAGCGCCAGCGCCAGCAGCGAGGTGCCGATGGGGCGTTTGATGAAGGTGGCGGAAATGCTCATGGCCGTGCGTTCCCGGCGCCGCCCGGGGTGGCGGGCGCAGGCGGCGCGGCGCCGGCGCCGGCGCTGGCCACGGTGGCCGCGGGGGTCGCAGGGGTAGCGGGCGAGGCGGTTTCATTCACCCGCGCGCCCGGCTTGAGCTTGTACTGTCCGTCCACCACCACGCGCTCGTCGGCGGCCAGGCCCTTGGTCACGATGGCGCGGGCGTCCTGGATCTCGGCCACCTCGATCGGCCTGGAAGCCACGGTATGGTCCGCCCGCACCACGTAGACGTAGGTGCTCGACTGGCCGCGCTGCACGGCGGAGGCGGGAATGGTCAGTGCCTGTTCGCGCTCGCCGAGCACCAGCCGTGCGTTGACGTACTGGCCTGGCCACAGCGTGTGCGCGGGATTGGGAAAGCGGGCCTTGAGCTGGATCGTGCCCGAGGTGGTGTCGATGGTGTTGTTGAGCAGGATCAGGCTGCCGCGGCCCAGCAGCTGGCCGCTGCCGCGCTCGCTGGCCTCCACTGCGAGTGGCGTGCGGCTGCCCTGGATAGCCTGGTTGATGCGCTGGAATTCACTCTCGGGTAGCGTGAAGACCACGTCGATGGGGTCGATCTGGCGGATCACCACGATGCCGCTGGCGTCAGCCGCGTGGACGATATTGCCCGGGTCGACCAGGCGCGCGCCCACGCGCCCGGACAGTGGCGCGTTGATGGTGGTGTAGTCCAGCTGCACGCGCGCGGCGTTGACCAGCGCTTCGTCGTTCTTTATCGCGGCGGCCAGCTGCGCCACCTGCGCGCGCTGGGTGTCCAGCGTCTGCTCGGTGGTGGCGTTCTCCTGGATCAGTCCCTCGTAGCGCTTGAGGTCGAGCCTGGCGTTGGCGAGCTGCGCCTCGTCGCGCATCTTCTGCGCCTGGGCCTGCTGCAGCTGGGCCTGGAAGGTGCGCGGGTCGATCTGCGCCAGCAGCTGGCCGGCCTTGACGTCCTGGCCTTCGACAAAGCCCACGCGGTCGAGCTGGCCGTCCACGCGCGGCTTGACCGTGACCGTGGCCATGGCCTGCACGGTGCCGACCCCGCCCAGGCCGATCGGCACGTCCTCGCGCCTGACCAGCGCGCTGGAGACCGACACCGCGGGCGCGGGCGCGGCCGCCTGCCGCGGCGCCATCATGCGCTTGAGCGGCCCGATGGCGAACCAGGCCAGCGCGGCCAGCACGAGTATGGCGAGGCCGATCAGGAAGGGGTTGCGGCGGGAGGGCTGGGTCGCCATGGAATGCCTTGGGAAGTGGTGTGCCTGTGCGGTTCAGGGTTGGGCCGGGGCGCCTGCGCTGCCGGCGGGGGCGAGGGTGGCCGGCGCGTTGCCGGCCGCGCCGGGACTGGCCGGGCCGGACGGGGTGGCGGGGGGCATGGCGGACGGATCGGCCATGGCCAGCGCCGCGCTGCTCCAGCCGCCGCCGATTGCCTTGATCAGGCCCACGCTGGCGGCGAACTCGCGGCCACGCAACTGGATGGCGGTACGTTCATTGGACAGCGAAAGGGCCTGTGCCGTTACCACCGCCAGATAAGATGCCGTGCCGGCGCGGTATTGCGCCAGGCTCACGCGCTCGGCCACGCGGGCGGCGTCCACCGCGCGGTCCTGCACCACCACTTCCTGGTCGAGCACGCGCAAGGCCGAGAGGTTGTCCTCCACTTCCTGCAAGCCGTTGAGCACGGTCTGCCGGTACGCTGCCGCCGCGCCGTCGTAGGCCGCCACCGCCTGGTCATTCTGCGCGTTGCGCAGGCCACCGTCGAAGATGGTGCCCGCCAGCGCCGCGCCGAGCGACCACACGCGCCCCGGCGGGCCGAACCAGTTGGCCAGGCTGCCGCTGCTGGCGCCGCCCACGGCGGACAGCACCAGCGAAGGGAAATACGCCGCGCGCGCCACGCCGATGTTGGCGTTGGCCGCGGCCATGCGGCGTTCGGCGGCGGCGATGTCGGGGCGGCGCTCCAGCAGCGCCGAGGGCAGGCCCGGCGGCACCACGAGCGGGCGCATGGCGAATGCCGCGGGCGGCAACGCGAACTGCGCCGGGGCGAGGCCGAGCAGCACCGCGATGGCATGCTCGAGCTGGTTGCGCTGCACCTCCAGGTCGATCGCCTGCGCGCGCGCCGATTCCAGCGTGACCTGGGCCAGCGCCACGTCGCCCGAGGTCGCCACGCCGGCGCGGAACTGGCTCTGGGTGAGCTTGAGCGATGCCTCGTACGCGGCCAGCGTGCGGGCGTAGAGCGCCTCGAGCACGTCGGTCACGCGCAACTGGATATAGTCCTGCACCAGTTCGCCCTGGATGGTCAGGCGGGCCGCGGCAAGGTCGGCGGCGCTGGCCTGCGCGTTGTCGCGGGCGGCTTCGATGGTGCGCCGCACCTGGCCCCACAGGTCGACCTCCCAGCTGGCATCGAGGCTGGCCGAGTGCGTGTTGGACACGGTCTGGATGCCCAGCGTGTTGGTGCGCGCGCGGCCTGCCGACACGGCGGCGCCCAGGGTGGGAAACAAGCCGGCGCGCGCGCCCTGCGCCAGCGCGCGCGCCTGCCGGTATTGCGCCTCGGCCTGGCGCAGGCTCTGGTTGGCTGCGTTGGCCTGCACGACCAGTTCATTCAGGCGGGCGTCGTCGAAGCCGCTCCACCAGTCCTGGCTCAGGTCCACCGGGCGCGGCTCGGCGATCTTCCATTGGTGGTCGGGCGGCGTGGCCTCGCGAAAGGCCGCGGGCGTATCGGGCGGCGGACGCTGGTAGTCCGGGCCGACGGCGCAGCCGGCCAGCCAGGCGCAGGCCATGGCGATGCCGAGCACGCGCGTTGGAAGCGGGCGCGCGGTGATCATGCGGGGGAGCGACGTTCGGGCGTCATGGACGGGCCTTCGTGGTGATGCCGGTTTCCTGCACTGTCTAGCCTTGCCTGGCGATGTGCCGGCGGGGGCGGGGAAGCGTTCCAGGCATGCATGGAGGCGCGCCGCCGCGCATTGCCGCGAGGCTGTCCTATGGCAAGGATAGTGCGGGCCTGAAAGCGGTGTAATGCGCGGCGCATTACCGAATATTTCACTGGCTTACGCTGGTCCGCCTGGCGCGCGCTGCCAGGTGCGGCCTGGAATACATCGCGTCGGGCCGCGCGGGGGGCGGCGGCCAAGCTGTTACCGGATCTTGCCGGCAAGCCGGCCTCGGCATTGTGCGGTGCGCAAGGCCGCGCCGCCGCCGTGCCGGCGGAGGAAGCCCGGCGGACGTTTCTCGTGCGCGCAGCGGCGCCGCCGGCGCGCAGGGCGGATGCGGCACGCTGTTGTAATCTGGTGTAATCGTGCGGCGGCGCGCGCCCGCAGGTTGCATTTGCCTGGAGTGCCGCGTAGAAAGTAGGTGTCGGGCGGCGCAGCGGGAGGGCTGCGGCAAACCGGGCGGCCGGCCGGCGCACACAAGACCATCTGGACGACGAGCGGGAAGGCGTGGCCATGGAGACAGATCAAGAAAGCACACTGACCTATGCACTGCTGGCGGAGCCGGCGCGCGCCGCGATCTGCCGTGCGCTGCTGGAAGCGGGCGAGGAGGGCATGCCCGCCTTCGACCTCGCCGGCATAGCCGGGCTCAACCTGGCGCGGGCCAGCCATCATTTCCGCGAACTGACGCAGGCCGACGTGCTGGCCCTGATCATCCGCGACCGGCAGGTCATCTACGCGCTCAAGGCGCGCCGTGCCGTGCGCATGGCGCTGGAGTATCTGGACGCCAGCGGACTGTAGCCCGGGCGGGCGGCGCTGCCCCGTATAATTCCGCGCTTGCGAGCCCGCGCGGAGAGAAATCCGTGCGCGCGGCGATGGCACGGTGTGCCGTCCGGCCCCACCGATCCTGAGCTTCCCTATCCATGTCCGTCCTGGAAAACCTGTTTGCCGCCCTCGAAGAACATGGCTGGGCGGTCTCCGACGATCTGATCGGCGCCGACCTGGCATTGCGCCTGCACCGCGAGAGCAGCGCGGCGTGGGAGGCCGGGCGCTTCCATCCGGCCCGCGTAGGCCGCGCCGAGGGCATCGCGCGCGAAGCGGATATCCGCGGTGATTCGATCCTGTGGCTCGACGACGCCCCCGCCTGCCCCGCCAGGCAGGCGTTCCAGGCCTGGGCCGCCGATTTCCGCCAGACCCTGAACGGGCGTTACTTCCTCGGTCTCAAGCGCGAGGAATTCCACTTCTCGCACTATCCCGTCGGCACGGCCTACAAGAAGCACCTCGACCAGCATCGCGCGATGCGCGACCGCCAGATCTCGCTGGTGCTCTATCTCAATGCCGAATGGAGTGAATACGATGGCGGCGAGCTGGCGCTCTATTCGCCGGAGGACGACAAGATCGAGCTGCACCGCGTGCTGCCGCGCTTCGCGCGGCTGGTGGTATTTCGCAGCGACCTGGTCCCGCATGAGGTGTTGCCCTGCAACAAGACGCGCTGGGCGCTCACCGGCTGGTTTCGCACCGATGCGGCGTGAGCGCGCGCAGGCAAGCTGACCAGGCGGCCCGGCACATGGAGTGGAGCGATATCAAGATCTTCCTCGCGATCGCCCGCGCGGGCAGCCTCGGCGGCGCCGCGCGCGCGATCGGGCAGACCCAGCCGACCATGGGACGCCGGCTCAAGGCGCTGGAGGAAGCCCTGGGGCAATCGCTGTTCCAGCGCACCAGCGACGGCTTCGTGCTGACCGCCGAAGGCAGCGCCGTGTTTGCGCACGCGGAGCGCATGGAAGAAGAGGCGCTTGCCTTCGAGCGCCAGCTGTCCGGCCACGGCCGGGAGCTGGACGGCATGTTGCGCATCTCGTCGTCGGACTGGTTCGGCGTGCATATGCTCACGCCGGTGATCGCGGACTTTATCCGCTCGCATCCGCGCGTGGCGGTGGAGCTGGTGACCGACGCGCGCCTGTTCAGCCTGGCACGGCGCGAAGCCGACCTGGTGTTTCGCATCCGCGCCTTCGACGAAGCCGATGTGGTGCAGCGCAAGCTGATGCACATGGACTATGCGCTCTATGGCGCGCCCGGCGTGGCGCCGCCGCGCGCGGGCGGCGGGGAGGGCCATGCGCTGCTGACGCTCGACACCGGCTTCTCCGACCTGCCGGACGTGGCCTGGATGCGCCGCTTGCTGCCCGGCGCGCAGGTGGCCTTCGGCAGCAACAGCCGCGAGGCACAGGCGCGCCTGTGCGCGGCCGGCGCCGGGCTGGCGGTGCTGCCGTGCCTGCTGGCCGAGCGCGTGGGCGGGCTGCAGGCCATCGACCTCGGCGAGCCGCCGCCCGGCCGCGACGTATGGGTGGGCTACCACCGCGACCTGCGCCGGCTGGGCCGGCTGCGCGCTTTCCTCGATGTGGTCTTCGCACGCCTCGGCGCCGGCTAGACGCCAGACGAATGCCGGACGAATGCCGGATGGACGCTGCACGGATGCTAGAACGCAACCCGGTCGCGGCCGGCCGCCTTGGCGCGGTACAGCGCTTCGTCGGCCAGGCGCACGAGCTGGTCCGCGCCGTCTGATGCCATGCCGGCATCGACAGCCTGCGCGACCCCGATGCTCGCGCTGATGGGGATGGCCCGGCCGCCATGGCGGACGGCTTCCGAGCGGATGGCGCGGCGGATCCGCTCGGCCACCCCGATCGCGTCGGCGAATGCCGTGTCCGGCAGCAGCACCGCGAACTCCTCTCCGCCATAGCGGCCGAGCACGTCATGCTCGCGCAGGCAGGCGCCGACCCTCGCGGCGACCGCCTTGAGGACGGCGTCGCCGGCCGGGTGGCCGTGCTTGTCGTTGACTTGCTTGAAGTGGTCCAGGTCGAAGATCAGGATGCAGAGCGGCGAGCCGGACCTGCGCCAGCGCCGGAACGCTTCCCGCAGGCGGTCTTCCAGATGGCGGCGGTTGTAGAGTCCGGTCAGCGCGTCGCGTATCGCGGCCTCATGCAACGCGCCGACCGCCTCGTCGCGCGCGCGTTGCGCAATGGCCAGCTCCGTCACGTCGACGATCGTCACGCACACGGCAATGACCTCGTCGTCTTCCATGAGCGGCAGGAACTCGCAATCCTGCCGCATCCAGTCGAGATCGCAGGTGACCGGCAGGTCATGCGGGAAGCGGAACAGGTAAGGGCGGTGCTCCCACGAGGTGAAGGCGCTGATCTTCAGCAGGAACACCGAATCGAGCGTATGCGTGAGCCAGCCTGCGGGCAATTCGGGAAACAGTTCGAGCAGCGGCCGGTGCAAGGCGGCCGCGGCGCTGACGCCGCTGCGGTCCGCCATGAAGAGGTTCCAGAGCACGATGCGGTATTCCCGGTCCAGCACGAAGACGCCGCAGCCCATGCGCGCCAGCGCCAGTTCGTGAAGCCGCGCATGCGCGGCGGAGTCGAGGGACATGTCAGGGGCTCCAGACACTGCAAGGCAAAAACTGCAAGGCGAAGACCGCGGAGCCGGGTTCCGGGTCCCGCGGGGACTGCTAGAGAGCTAGAGACGGGCCAGCACCTCGTCGAGGGCCGTGCACAGCCGCTCGATCGCGCCCTGCGCCAGCATGGCGACCAGGGTCGCCTTGAAGCCGCCGTCCCCGATGCGGATGCTGAGCTCGAGCAGCAGCGCCTGGCCCAAGGCCGGATTGCCGGGCTTGTGCGCGGCGCCGAAGATCTGCTCCGCATCGATCTCGCGCGGCACGGAGAAGGTCGGCCTGCGGCCGAGCTGCGCGAGCAGGCCGGATACGCAGGCGCCAGCGAACACATTCGCGATTTCGAGCAGCAGGCCTCGCGACGCCATTTCCGCGCCGCCTTCGGCAGCCATGTCCTTGCCTGCGTAGACGGCTTCGCACAGCGCGCGCGCCGTCGTGGTCGAAGAACACCATGGTCTCGCCGGCGATATCCGAGCGGAAGCTCTGGCGGAAGGCGGCCACGTCGGGCATCTCGCCCAGCAACCGCGCGATTTCGTCCCTGAGCTGCTGCGGATCGACCAGGCAGATGCGCGGGATCGACAGCGTCACGACGCAGCCCAGCAGGCGCGCAAGCATCGCCCCCGCCGTGCCCATGCCGATATTCGCGATCTCCTGCAGAGCGTCGCAGCGGTCTTCGCCAAGGGTGGCGCGCGGGCCAGGAGCCGGCTGCGCCCTGATGAGCAGCTTGCGCGCAAGGGTGGCGTCGTCGCAGACGAGGTCAGGGCGTGCCATGAATTTCCTCCGATCAGTGTGGTGTCCGCCGGACGAGGATCCGTCTCGCTGGCAGCCCGGGGGCGGCTGCGCGCAGCTATTCGTCATGCTGTCCTGCCGGCGGGAGTCACATCGGGAATGCATGGTGAGAAAGCCGGCCGGATGGCATTCGGGTTAGCGAATGGCGGTGACATCCGGGTATCTGGAAGCTGTCCTCAATTAAACGGCGATGGACGCAAAGAGTAAAGCGGCCTTCCGATTCGGATTCTTATCGATGCCTTGATGCGAGGGATGCAATGCATTCATCCTCTTGCGGTCCCAATGAATCGGATAACTCTTATTTAATTCCTATTCACTTCGACGTGCTTCGGCAAGGATTCCCGGCGGGCGCCGGATGGAGCGGGGGCGGATGATTCGGCGGGATTTCACCAGATTTCCGCGCGTAGTGGCGGAAATCGACGGCGGGACGGCGTTCGGGGGCGCCTGGAAGATGGTCGGCTGCTTGACGGTGAGGATGTGATTATTCTTAATAATTCTTATCGGAATTCAAGGCGCGAAGTGGCATGTTGGCGGCGGATAATCCGAAGGCGAAATACCTTTATCCAGGAAATGGATGGCATATTCGCCCCTGTTCTGCCAATTGCCGTTCCCTCCAGGCCACGGCCCGGCCGCGACGTGTTGCGCGGCCGGGCCGGAATGGTTTAGCCCCGCGCGATTTCCACCACGAGCTTTCCCTTGGCCGCACGCGTCTCGATGGCGTGGTGTGCCTCGATGGCATTGTCCAGGTGGAAGCGGCGCGGATCCAGTTGCACGGTGAGCTTGCCGGCATCGGCGAGAAGGGTGGCCTCCCGCAGGATCTCGCCATGGTGTGCGCGGCCCTTGCCGGTCAGGAGCGGGATCAGGGTGAACACACCCGAGTAAGTCGCGGCGCGGAACGACAGCGGCGCCAGCTTGTGCGTCCCCCAGCCCAGGCAGCTCACCACATGGCCGCCATAGGTGCGTGCGGCGAGGAAGGCGTTGTCCAGCACCTCGCCGCCAACCGTGTCGTACACCACGTCGAAGCCTGCGCCGCCGGTGTGCTGCTCGACGTACTGCTCGACCGTGGTCGTGGCGAAGTCGATTGCGGTGGCGCCATAGCCCTCGATCGTTGCCTTGTGCCCGGCCGAGCCGGTGGCGTAGACCTGCGCACCGAGCGCGCGGGCGATCTGCACCGCGACATGGCCGACGCCGCCGGCGCCGCCGTGCACCAGCACCTTCTGTCCGGGCTGCACGTTGGCCCGGTCGACCAGGCCCTCCCACGCGGTGATGAAGATCAGCGGCAGCGCGGCGGCTTCGCGCATCGAGAAACCGGCGGGCTTGGGTGCGAGCAGGTCGGCGTCGACCGCGGCATACTCGGCCAGCGAACCTTGCACGCCGCCCACGCCGCCGGTCATGCCGTAGACCTCGTCGCCGGGCGCGAAGCAGGACACGCCCGGGCCCACGGCCTCCACCACGCCGGCCAGGTCGATGCCGAGCACGGCGGGCAGCGGCTGACGCGCATGCGCCGCATTGCCGGCGCGGATCTTGGTGTCGAGCGGGTTGACCCCGCTGGCCAGGATGCGCACCAGAACCTGGCCGGGACCAGCCTGCGGCACGGGAAGCTGGACGGACTTGAAGGGCGCGCCTGCGGTTTCGACGATCAGGGCCTGCATGGAGGCTTGCGGCATGGTGAACTCCCGGTAGGAATTGGGTTGAGTCGGATTGAGTCGGGCTGGGTTGGTATCACCATTGTTGTTCATGCGAAAACGAAGATAAATCAACTTGTTCGCATGATATTCATTCATTTGTGCATGACGACATGACCGGGCCGCGCTGATGTGCCTTCAGGACCGCGCTTCCGTGCACGTATCAGAGGGGCGCTGCGGGTGCGCTGTTGCCCGGCGCCCGCGGCGGCGGATCCGGCACCCGGATCGCCGGCAAGCGTAAGCGCATCATGGATGCGCGCGGGCACTGCAGTCGCGCAAGGGGCAGGCCGCCATGCGTCGATTCGGGAGGCGAGCGCCGAGCGCCAGGCATTGCCATGCGCTCAGCGCTCGCTGATGGGGCTGATGGGGCTGATGGGGTTGATGGGGCTGATGGGACTTGTCGGGCTTGTCAGACTTTGGCAGCAGCGGCCGGGGGCGAGCGGAACGCGATTCCGAATCGATTGAACGCGTTCATCAAACCGATCGCATAGGTGAGGTCGGCCAGTTCCTTCTCGCTGAACCCGGCAGCAGCGGCTTCGTAGTCGGCATCGGGAACGCCGGTTTCGGCCACACGCGTCACGGTCTCGGCCCAGGCGAGCGCGGTGCGTTCGCGGGCACTGAATACCTCGCCCGCGTCGCGCCACACCGGTACCAGTACGAGCTTGTCTGCCGCCAGGCCAGACTTGAGCAGATCGCGGGAATGCATGTCGATGCAGAATGCACAGCCATTCATTTGCGAAACCCGCAGATACACAAGATCGACCAGTTCCTTCGGCAGGCTGCTTTTCTGAAGCGTGAGGTACACCCCTCCGAACGCCTTGTAAGCTTCGGGCGAGGCCTTGGTGTAGTCGATACGATGAATCATGACGAATCCTTGTTTGGCTGTTGAAGGACTCTATCGTGTTGCATCCTGGCCTACGCCAGAAGATCCATGATCCGGCTTGCGCACTGGACCATGATTGCCGCCGGGGACGGCGACTGCCAGCGTCATAGCAGCTGCAAGATACGCCTTCCGAGATTCTCGGCGGTGCCCTGGGAGTCGATGTTCGTGAAATTGAGAAGCAAGGCCGAGGCTCCGTCACTGTCCCTCGCACCGTCCCGCGCACCGTCCCTCGTCCAGTTCGTCAATGCTTCCCCGTACAGGCCCGCTGCCCGCATGCGCGCTGCAAGCCGGCGATCCGACTGCTGGCCTTGCAGCCGCAAGATCAGGTGCATTCCTCCAGGCTGTGAATCGATTCGCATGGTTTTCCCCAGCACGCTTTCCAGGCCTGCTGCCGTCGCTTCCCGACGCTCGGCATAGAGCTTGCGCATCCGCTGGATATGGCGCGCGAAGTGCCCCTCCGCCATGAAGGCCGTGACAATCGCTTGCGTCAGCCCGGGACTGCCCCCTGCAAAGGCCTGGGTGATTTGCTCGAACCGCTCGACCTGCGCTTCCGGCACGACGAGATAGGCAAGCCGGATGCTCGGGAAAAGCACCTTGCTGAAGGTGCCGGCATAGAGCACTCGCCCGTCACGGTCCAGGCTCTTCAGCGCAGACAGCGGACGGCTGACATACCGGTACTCGCCGTCGTAATCGTCTTCAATGATCCATGCATTGTTTTGCGTCGCCCAGTCCAGCAGCGCCAGGCGCCGGGGTAGCGACAGAGACACGCACAGCGGACTCTGATGAGCAGGTGTGACCACAGCCGCGCGCGCCCGGGGCGCCAACGCGATGCCATCGGCAATGACCACGCCCTCCCGGTCTACCGGCACCGGGACCGCCGCAATATGCATATGCCCCAATAGCTCCCGCGTCGGCGGGTATCCGGGATTTTCGAGCCATACGTGATCTCCCGCCTTCAGTAATGCATGGGCAATCAGCTCGATGGTGTTGCGATATCCCGATGTCACGAATATCTGAGACGGGGAGCAGTCAATTCCGCGCGAAACCTGCAGGTATGCGGCAATCCCGGCGCGCAGCTCCTGCAAGCCATATACGGAGGGATGGGCCATGTCGGATGGTTGCATGGCACGTACACACCGCGCGCCCAGGCGCGCCCAGATCTTGCGGGGAAACGCATCCAGGGCAGGCAAGCCCATTTGGAACGGCAAGATCGAATCCGGACGAAAGCTGGCCGCAGCAATGGCGCTGCCGGGCCGGGGCAGGGTGCTCGCAACTGGCGTTCGCGGCTCGAGGCCCGGCGTCACGATGGTCCCCGCCTGGCCGCGCGCCTGAATGTACCCCTCGGCTGCCAGCAATGAATAGGCCGCCTCGATGGTGCCTCTCGCTAAACCCAGCTCCTTGGTCAGCGCGCGTGCCGAGGGTACCCGGTCACCCGGCTTCAACACGCCACTATTGATCGCGCCGCGAAACCGGTCGTAGATCTGTCGGTAGAAGGGTGCGGCCGCAGTTGGATCCAACGGCGGAATACTACTGGTTTTCGCGACGGTCATGGACCAGTCCATTTTTGCGGCTGTTTGAAAATGACTATACCATGATGAGCGGCGAGGAAAGCTCGAGGCAAATGCGCGCGACATGCGTGCGGCGATCCCAGAAAGGCGATCCCAAGAAGGCGAACCCATTTGACCTCCCGTCCTCACGCGCGCCCCCATTCAGCGGTTCATGCCTTACCCGGCTTCTGCCGGAAGGAGGCACGTCATCTGCCTGTGCCACCGCCAGCCTGCCAACAACAATCATGGATCAGTCGCAATTTCCGTTCATGGCCCTTGGGTGCGGGTCATGAGCTTGGTAAATTGAAGGCTCCTCCCAGGCATCGGATCGGCAGGTACAACCAGCATATTTCCCTCCGTTTTAGCTTTAATCCATACGCGGCCCTTTATCCGCCCCCAAGGAAATCCAGGTGATATGACGATACGTTCAATCAAGACCATCGCCGTCTTTTGCGGATCGAACTACGGCGCATCGGACGAGTTCGCCGACGGAGCGCGAGCGCTCGGACGGGCACTGGGAACGGCGGGCATAACAGTCGTCTATGGCGGCTCGGCAAGGGGCCTGATGGGTATCGTCGCGGATGCCGCCCTGGCTTCCGGTGGCAAGGTCCATGGCGTGATAACCGAAAGCCTGCACCAGCGCGGCCATTCGCATCCCGGCCTGACCAGGCATGAAATCACGCCGACCCTGCGTAGCCGAAAGGAACGCATGGTCGTGCTTGCCGATGCATTCATCGCCCTGCCGGGAGGCATCGGGACGATCGAGGAACTGATGGAGGTGTGGAGCATGAACCAGCTCGCGGAGATCGACAAACCTGTCGGCCTGTTGGACTCCGCCGGCTTTTTCGCGCCGTTTCTGGGGTTTATCGACCATATGGTCGACACCAAATTCCTGCCGGCGGCGCATCGGCATTCGATATCGGTGGATGCGGACGCGAGCGCCTTGATCGGCAAGCTGCGCGGCTATGCACGTGTCGATGGACCTAAATGGCTATAGCGCCGGACGGTGTCTGCAATGACGACGTCTCGCGTTTCCATGGCGATGCTCCTTCCTTCCCGTCCTGTGGATGCCCCGATCCACCAGGGCTGCCGGGCGCATCGAATCCTGGTACGGTGCACCCGGCGCATCCACGATCAATTGGCGGCTGAACGCGTCACTCGGACGGGAATGGATTTGTACGAGGGCGTGCCGCTTTCCTTGTCGATGTAGTCGAGCGGTACCAGGACGTTCGCCTCCGGATAGTAAGCGGCCACGGATCCGCGCGCGATGCCGTAGGCAATCGCCGTGATGTTCTCGAGCCGGAGCCGTCGGTCCGAGACGATGGTCTCGATGTCTACCAGGTCCCCGTGTTCGATCCCATGCGAGGCCAGGTCGGCCTCGTTCATGAACAGGACGTCGCGGCGGCCGAACACACCACGATAACGATCATCCAGGGCGTAGATGGTTGTGTTGTACTGGTCGTGGCTGCGGATCGTGATCAGGCGCAGGACGTTTTCACCTCCCAGGACCTCGGCGTCCTCGTGCACGCCGGCGTACACGGAGAACTCGGCCTTTCCTGAAGGCGTATGCCACTTGCGCTCGGTCGGCGGCAATGGCAGGCGGAATCCGCCCGGCATCCGGATGCGCTCATTGAAGGCTTCGAACCCGGGGATGCTCCTGTCGATCAGGTCACGGATCTTGTCATAGTCGGCGATCAGCTCCAGCCAGGGGACCTTGCTGTCCGGCAGGGTTGCGTGCGCGATGCTGGCAACGATTGCCGGCTCGGAGCGCAAGTGCTCGGAAGCCGGGGTGAGCTTGCCGGCCGACGCATGGACCATCGACATCGAGTCTTCGACCGTGACCGATTGCGGGCCGCTCTGCTGCACATCGAGTTCGGTACGCCCGAGGCAAGGGAAGATATAGGTTTCCTTCGCCACCAGGAGGTGCGTGCGATTGAGCTTGGTGCCGACGTGCACGCTCAGGTCGAGCTTGGCCATCGCGGGCAGGGATTGCTCGGGATCCGGCAGCGCGACGGCGAAGTTCCCGCCCAGGCAGATCAGGGCCTTCGAGGAACCCCTGATCATCGCCTCGATGGCGTTGACGGCATCGTGCCCGTGTTCGCGGGGAAGCTGGAAGCCGAAGATGCCTTCGAGCCGCTCGAGAAAGTCCGCCGACGGCTTCTCCGTGATGCCGACCGTGCGGTTTCCCTGGACGTTGGAGTGGCCGCGCAGCGGGCATATGCCGGCGCCGGGCTTGCCGAAGTTGCCGCGCAGCAGCAGCAGGTCGGCGATCAGGCGAACATTGGCCGTGCCCTTGTTATGCTGGGTGACGCCCATGCCGTACGTGACAATCGCGGCATTCGACTTCGCATAGGCGATGGCCACCTGTTCGAGATCGGCTTGCAATAGTCCGCTCGCTTTTTCGATGTCCTCCCATGTCGTGGCTTGCAGATCGGCCGCGAAGGCGTCGAAGCCGACCGTGTGCGTGGCGATGAATTCGCGGTCAAGGACGTTACCCTGTTCCGCATCCAGCGCCAGCAGCGACTTCATGATGCCCTTGAGTGCGGCCGCGTCGCCGCCGGCGTTGACCTGGAAATAGGTCGAGGCGATCCGGGTCGAGCCGTAGGTGGCCATCTCAAGCCAGTTCTGCGGATCGGCGAAGCGCTCGAGGGCGCGTTCGCGTAGCGGATTGAAGACGATGATCGGTACGTTGCGACGTGACGCTTCGTGCAGCGTGCCCATCATCCGCGGATGATTCGTGCCGGGATTGTGCCCGATCGAGATGATGAGGTCGCACGTGTCGAAGTCTTCGAGCGACACCGTGCCTTTGCCGATGCCGATCGATTGCGGCAGCCCGATGCTGGTCGGCTCGTGGCACATGTTCGAGCAGTCAGGGAAATTGTTCGTGCCATATTCCCGCACAAAGAGCTGGTACAGGAAGGCGGCCTCGTTCGAGGCCCTGCCGGACGTATAGAACTCCACCTGGTCTGGCGACAACCCGCGCAGGATCTGCCCGATCCGGCCGAACGCCTCATCCCACTCGACTGCCCGGAATTTGTCCGTGGCGCGGTCGTAGACAAGCGGATGCGTCAGGCGGCCCATGTCCTCCAGCTCGAAATCCGAGCGCTGCAGCAGCGATGCCACGGTGTTGTTCTCGAAGAACTCCGGGCGCACGCGCTTGGTCGTCGCCTCCCAGGTGACGGCCTTCGCGCCGTTCTCGCAGAACTGGAAATTGGAACGGTGTTCCTTGTCGGGCCAGGCGCAGCCCGGGCAATCGAAGCCGTCCGGCTGATTGGTCCGGAGCAGCGTGATCGGGGCCTTGATGGTTTCCATCTGCAGCCGGATGGCCTGGGCCGTCGCCCGCAGCGCTCCCCAGCCGCCGGCAGGGCCTTCGTATTCCCTGATACCGGGCACTTCGCGTCGATTGGTCATTTGATGAACTCCATGGATGAAAACGGCGGCACCATGCACTCGGGTCAAGCTGACGCTTCTCGCTGGCTCCTATGCGGCGGACTTCCTCGGCTTTGAGCCGGCACGGCGCTCTGGCGCCTGCTCCAGGGACGGCGTGCCATCGGGGGGCGGGGCATCCTTTGCGCTGTCCTTTGCCTTAGGCTTGGCCGGGAGCTTGTCGAACCGTACCGCCGCGCTGTCCGTGTCGTAGTCGATCCTCGCCTTGTCGCCCGGCTTCAGCGCGTCACCGAGGATCTCCTTGGCGAGACGCGTTTCGATGACCTGGCGAATCTGGCGTTTCAGTTCGCGCGCGCCGAACTCGGGCTGGTAGCCGACTTCGACCAGGTGCTCGACGAGCGCGTCGCCGAAGCTGAGCGTGATGTCCTGTGCCGCCGCCGTGCGCACGATGCGATCGAGCTGGATCTGCACGATCGCGCGGATGTTCTCCTTGCCAAGCGCATGGAAGACGATGATCTCGTCGATGCGGTTCAGGAACTCCGGACGGAAGTGCCCCTTCAGCACGCCCATCAGTGCCGCGCGGACTTCCTTGTCGGATTTTCGCTTGGCCTCGGGCTGCGCCAGGTTATCCATGATGATGGCGGAGCCGAGGTTGCTGGTGGCGATCAGGATCGTGTTGCTGAAGTCGACCACGCGGCCTTTGCCATCGGTGAGGCGACCATCGTCGAACACCTGCAACAGGACGTTGTAGACGTCGGGGTGCGCCTTCTCGATCTCGTCGAGCAGGATCACGCTGTAGGGACGTCGCCGCACGCGTTCGGTCAGCTGGCCGCCCTCCTCGTAGCCCACGTAGCCCGGCGGCGCCCCGATCAGGCGCGCCACCGCGTGACGCTCCATGTATTCGGACATGTCGATGCGGATGATCGCCTGCTCATCGCCAAACACGGTTTCGGCCAGGGCCTTGGCGAGCTCCGTCTTGCCGACGCCGGTGGGCCCCAGGAACAGCAGGGTCGCGATCGGTCTGTGCGTCTGGCCGAGGCCCGCGCGCGACAGGCGTACCGCGTCGCTCACCGCGACCACGGCATCCTCCTGGCCAACCACGCGCTCACGCAGCTTTGCCTCCATGCCAAGCAGCTTCTGCCGCTCTTCCTGCGTGAGTTCCGCGACCGGAATGCCGGTAAGGCGAGATACGACCTCAGCCACCGTCGCCACCGTTACCTCGAGCGTCTCCGAGCCCGTCTTTCGCTGCCACGCCTCCATCGCCTCGTCGAGCTGCTTCTGCTTCTCGCCGATGCGTTCCTCGAAGCGCTTCGCCTCGTCGAAACGCTTGCGCGAGGCGGCATAGTCCTGCTCGCGCTTGAGCTGCGCGGCTTCCGCTTCCAGTTCCAGGATCGCGGCCGGACGGGAGGTCGCGCCGATCCGCACGCGTGCCGCGGCCTGGTCGATCAGGTCGATCGCCTTGTCGGGCAGGAAGCGTGACGTGATGTAGCGATCCGCGAACTCGGCCGCCGCGACAAAGGCATCGTCGGAGAAGGTCACCTGGTGATGTGCCTCCAGCTTGTCACGCAGGCCACGCAGGATCACGATGGTCTGCTCGACGCTCGGCTCCGGCACGAGCACGGGTTGAAAGCGGCGCTCGAGTGCCGCATCCTTTTCGATGTACTTCTGGTACTCGCTCAGTGTCGTTGCACCGATCAGGCTGAGCTCGCCGCGCGCCAGCGCAGGCTTGAGCACATTGGCGATGTCGAGGCCTCCCTCGCCCCCGCCCTGGCCAGCCCCGACGATCGTGTGCAACTCGTCCACGAACAGGATCAGCGAGTCCCGGCTGGCCGTGACCTCGTCGATCAGGTTCTTTGCGCGCTCCTCGAATTCGCCGCGGTACTTCGCGCCCGCAACCATCGCATTGATGTTCAGTTCGACGAGCCGCTTGTCACGCAGGACTTCCGGCACGTCGCCGTTGACGATCCGCTGCGCGAGTCCTTCGACGATCGCTGTCTTGCCAACGCCCGGCTCGCCGATCAGCACGGGATTGTTCTTCTTGCGCCGGGCAAGCACCTCGATCGTGCTCTCGATCTCCTGTGCGCGGCCCAGCACCGGATCGAGCTTGCCCTGGCGCGCCATCGCGGTGAGGTCGCGCCCGAACTTGTCGAGGTTGGGCGTGCCCGTGCCGCCTTCGATGCGACCGTCCTCCGCGCCTTTTCCCACCACCTTGACGACCTTCTGGCGCAAGGCTTCCGGTGTCACGCCATATTTCTTGAGGAGGGCTCCCGCGATGCTCTCGGGCACGGCGGCAAGGCCAATCAGCAGATGCTCGGGCCCGACGTACGAGTGACCCAGTTCGCGCGACGCCTGGAAGGCAAACTGAAAGGCCTTCTTCAGGCGCGGCGAGATCGTCATCCGGTCGAGTGGCGCATCGGGGTCCGCTTCCCCCGTGCGCGCGTGCTCGTCAATATAGGTCTTGATGTCTTCGGACGAGATCTTGAGCTCCTTGAGCAGTGCGCCGGCAATGTCGTTCTCGGCAAGCACATAGAGGAGATGCTCCGTGTCGAGCTCGGCGCGGCGTAACTCGTGCGCCTTCTCCGCCGCGCGCTGCAACAGCTCGATCGTCTGCTCGCTGAAGGCGTCCGTGGCATCGACGGACTCGCGCGGCACCTCGGTGGAGAAGGAGCCTGCATCGTCGGTCTCGCCGCCCAGGCCACCGAACAGGTGTGACATCCCGCCTCCACCGTTCAGGAGGGAGTCGAACGGATTCATCATGTCCTGATGCCGCAGCATCTGGCGGTAGTGATAGTCGCAGATCGAGAGCGTGCGGCGCTCGCCGTTCTCCGTCACGGTGACACGGGCAACCGCGGGGCGTGCATTACAGATGTCGCAGAGGACTGGCATGGCGTGAAGATCCCTGTTGTGAAGATCCCTGTTGGTCGAAGCGTTCAGACTGTTCGATTCGGATGCGGCATGGCAGCCGGGCGTTGCCGGACATGCGAGGCCGGGGACGCCGGGGACACCGGAAGCGTCCGGCCGTCGACTGATGTTTCTGCCTCTGATGCCGCGGCGCGTTTCCGACTTCGTCGCGGCAGTCTCGTGCGTCGAGAACCAGGCGCTCTCCGGAAAGCCGGCACGACAGAGTTCAGCCTTTGGCTAACATAGTTGATGGCCAGGCTGGCGAAAAGATACAGTTGAAAACGATCTGCGCAAGTCGGCTGCGCGGTCCCTCTTTCCCGGCTTTTCCGCTGAACGGAAAGCGGGTGAAACACGATCTGCGGGGAAGCGCCCGACCTTGCGAAGGCGAGCGTCATCGGCCTTTGCCTGCCCGCGGGCTGCCAGCGGCGGACTCTGGTGCGGCGGCAGTTGCCCCGAATCCCGTGCGCGCGGCGAGCATCGTTTAGAGCACAGCGGGAGCGGTTCGCGCAAGCCGATGCGGGAGAAGCCTTGCTGTGCTCTTGCCGAGCCCGGGACGTTCATCGAGAATGATCGGGCAACAAGGCGACGCCACGCTCGGGCGGCACACCCGAGGCAGCGGCGGAAAGAAGGGAACACAAGACACGCGACGAAGACGGCATGACGATTCGACGCGTAGCGGCCAGCCAAAGGAAGCCTTCAAATGAATAATCTTCGTCGGGAGCTCGCGCCAATCTCTGAGGGAGCGTGGGAGCAGATCGAGCAGGAAGCATCTCGCACCCTCAAGCGCTACTTCGCGGCTCGGCGCGTTGTGGATCTGGTCGGACCGAAGGGTCTCGGGTTTTCCGCGGTCGGTACCGGCCAGGTACGGCAAATCGAGTCGCCAGGCGATGGTATCGAAGCCGTCCAACGCGATGTGCGGGCCCTGGTGGAGCTACGGGTCCCGTTTGATCTGTCCCGCCTGGAGATGGATAGTGTCGAACGAGGGTCGAGCAATCCCGACCTGCAGCCACTGAAGGATGCGGCTCGCAAACTCGCGCATGCGGAGGATCGCATTGTCTTCGAAGGCTATGCGGCGGCCGGGATCCAGGGGATTTCCCAGGGTGCCAGCAATGTCGCACAGGCCCTTCCGCCCGATGTCGGCGGGTATCCGGCCGCGGTGGCGCAAGCGCTGGACCAGTTGCGCCGTGCCGGTGTCGATGGCCCCTACAGATTGCTTCTGGGTGACAAGCCATTCACGGACGTCGGCGGGGCCACCGACAATGGCTATCCCGTCCTGCGGGACCTTCGCCAGCTTGTAGACGGCGAGATCATCTGGGCGCCGGCAATGGAAGGCGGCATGGTGCTCACCGGGCGGGGCGGCGATTTCGAACTGCACATTGGCCAGGACGTTTCCATCGGCTACCTTGACCATTCCGAGGCTACCATTCGATTGTATCTGCAGGAAACCCTCACGTTTCTCATGTTGACTGCAGAGGCGGCCGTGATGCTTGAACGTGCCGGGCGGTAGATGGCCGGCCATGCGCCCGGATCGTCCGCCAGCCAACTTATGCAAAGGGCGGCTGCCGTTCCAAGGCAATGTTCGGACCGCCTTTCTGAAATTCACGATGCCACCTGAACCCAAAGTATAGGTAACGATGAGCGATAATTGAGCGGCGCCTATCGTTCCGTTATCGCTGGAATTCGACATGGAAAACACTCGAAAAAATGCCTGACATCATCCCCGAACAGCAAGCCGTGTGTAGTCCGATCACCCGTAGCGCGATCTTTATCGTCGCGGTCCTGTCAGCAGGCGATGACAGCGCAGATGCCGTGCGCGCGTTGTGCGCGGATATCGGCGCGCTCGTTCGTGCCGTGGGAAAGCGGGTCCCCGGCGGAAACCTCTCGTGTGTCTGCGGATTTGGTTCGGATGCCTGGGACAAGCTGTTCGGCGCCCCCCGCCCGGCCGGCTTGCACGCCTTCCGGGAATTCGGCGCCGGCGATCGCCGCGCCATGGCGACGCCGGGTGACCTGCTCCTGCATATTCGCGCCGAGCACATGGATCTGTGCTTCGAACTCGCAACGCAGCTGATGAGCCGGCTTGGCGCGGCCGTGTCGGTGGTTGACGAGGTGCATGGCTTTCGCTACTTCGACATGCGAAGCATGGTCGGTTTTGTCGACGGCACCGAGAACCCGACCGGAGCCGAATCCATTCGTTTCACGATCATCGGTGACGAGGACCCTTCGTTCGCCGGGGGCAGCTATGTGATGGTGCAGAAGTATCTGCACGACATGGCTGGCTGGAACAAGCTGCCCGTCGAGACGCAAGAGCGAATCATCGGCCGCACGAAGCTGTCCGACATCGAACTCGATGAGGCGGTCAAGCCGTCGTCGTCGCATAGTTCGCTCACCACCCTCGAGGAGAACGGAGAGGAGGTGAAGATCTTGCGCGACAACATGCCTTTCGGGCAGCCGGGCAAAGGCGAATTCGGTACGTTCTTCATCGGATACGCCCGTTCGCCCAGGCCGCTGGAACAGATGCTCGAGAACATGTTCGTGGGGCGGCCGCCGGGCAACTATGACAGGTTGCTTGACTTCAGCAGGGCAGTCACCGGCGGCTTGTTCTTCATTCCATCGGCAACGCTGCTGGAGGACCTTGCCGAGCGTCACCCGGATTCCATTCAAGCCGACGGTGGAGGTCACGATTCGATTTTGTCGTCCGAGGCGCAAGGCCATGACGGCTCGCTGAAGATCGGTTCGCTAAAGGCAGCCTCGGAAGCCGATTGACCTGGTTCGACATGCCCGGGAAGATCGCCTACGTGAACTGATACGGCCGCACCGGCAGCGTTTCCGGCGGCAGCTCGCGATCGCAAAGCTCGAGAACAGATCGCTCGATATTGCGCGTCATCGCATCGAGCGCCAGCGCGTTCGGTGCAAGTCCGAATGGTTCGGCGACTTCGCTTGCGATCGCTTCCAGTGCGATCAGCGTGTAGGAGATAAAGACGCATAGCAATGGCGTGAAAAGCTCGGTCGAGTCGACCAGGCCGAAGGGAAGCATCACGCAATAGGCATAGACGGTTCGATGCAGCAGCACGTTATAGGCAAACGGGATCTGCGTGGAGATGATCCGCTCGCAGCCCCCGAGCACGCCGCCCAGCTCGTTGATCTGCTGGTCGAGTATCCAGCGTGTGCTGTCGGTTGCGGCGACTTGTCCCTGGCAGCCGGCGAGGCCGCGGCGAATGTCGTTCAGCAAAGCCATCGGCTTGTAGCATTTCCCCTGCAACGCCGCCATCTGGTCGGGGCCGAGGTAGCGGCGCAGGTCCTCTGTCGGGTCAGTCATGCGCAAGCGATGCTTGAGCGCATAGGCGAATGCAATCAGCATATTGGTGATCCGGGTACGATCCGCGGCAGGCAGGTTCTCCGGGAGGTAGCAGAGCATCTGCGATGTGAGCGCCCGCGATGCAATCAGCAGACTGCCCCATAGATGGCGAGCCTCGTTGAAGCGGGCGTAGCTGGCGTTGTTGCGAAACGCGAGGAAGATGGCCAGTGCCAGGCCGAACAGCGTGAACGGTGCCGTATTGAGCGGAATCTTCTCGCCGAATATCCGGCCATGCGTGAACACCGCCAGGCTGCTGACAGCCCCGATGAAAACCAGTTGGGGAAGGATGGTCTGCAATACCGAACCGTTCCAGGCGAACAGCATCAGGAACCAGTTTTGCCTCGGCCTCACGATCATGGCGTCGTTTCCCCGACATTGGCGTGGCCGGGGCTGGCGTCGCCTTCCCGCACCTTGCCCCGGAAGACCCGGTACTGAAGTGCGTTATAGACCAGGATGATCGGTAACACAACGATGGTGCCAACCGGCGCGAAGCGCTGGCTGGACGGGCTGGAACAGGCTTCCCGGATCGTCAGCGACGAGGCCGATCCGGGCCGCCGCCAACCTTTGAAGGCAGATATTGATCGCCTCGGTCGCGCCCGCGTTTGTCACGTTCCGGAGCATCAAAGCCGGCTGACGTCCACCGGGGAGGACATGGCGATCGGCTTCGAATGCTCGCAACGCCTGCATTCGTCACCCGTCGCTTGCGCGTTGCAGGTCGACGAAATAGCCGGACTGCGGCCGGCTCACCAGCAGGCCGCGGCTTTCCAGCAGCAGGTAGGCGTGAAGCACCGTGGTAATGCTGATCCGGTGTTGCCGGCTAGCCTGCCGCACGGAAGGCAATCGTCCGCCGTGCCGGTAGACACCTTGCCGGATCAGCCGCTCGATATCGTCGGCGAACCTCTCGTAGAGCTTCATCGGACGCTCCTCCCGGCCGGATCGGCGCCAGGTGCATCGCGGTAGCGGAAGCCTCGATCGTGCGCTTGCGGCGGCACGGCCGGACTGCATGAATCGGGTCTGGTGGCGCTGTTGCCGGGCAGCGCAACTATGTCGGGTCGTCCGCGGCGCAAGCCGGCGACAAGGTGGAGGCAGACTTCGCGTATCTTCCCTGGTTCGTCTTTCACGACGGTAGCTCCGATCAATGCGCGTCGCCGGGCCTTGGGGACTGGAACTGGCTGCGCGTCATTTTGTTGAAAGGAAGAGTAGGGGCGAAGCTGTATTGCCAGGAGGCACACATGAGCGTGCCGAAAAAGAGTACAGATTCAATCCTGTGCCAATATCTGGAAAGCTGTACTTGAAGTCGCTGGCATGTGCCGAAACCGGCGCATCGCGGGGTTGCGCTGGGAGGGCGCGCCGGCCGCGCCCGCGCGGTGAGGGTGCGGCTGCGATTGCCCGGGAACCGGGGAAAAGGTGAGCGGACTCGCGTAAGTCCGTCGGCCGTGACCTGCCGAGGCGGCCCGCCCGGAGCACTGGTCGCTGCCTGATTCGCTCGCGCATCGACAGCATCAAGGGTAAACACGTATCAAGTCGCTGACTTGAAAACGTAAACCCCCGTCCCTATAATTAGCACTCGTTGGGTTAGAGTGCTAACAGCCCTCTCTCAGCCTTCCGATTCTGCTGGCAGCCAGCTAAAGCGGCCAGTTCTTGTGAACGTAAAATCACTTTTTGTACCAAGGAGTCCGTATGAATCTGCGTCCTTTGCACGACCGCGTGATCGTCAAGCGTCTGGACAATGAAACCAAGACCGCTTCCGGCATCGTGATTCCCGACAATGCTGCCGAAAAGCCTGATCAAGGTGAAGTGCTCGCCGTGGGCCCCGGCAAGAAGGATGACAAGGGCGCTTCGATCGCTCTCGACGTCAAGGTGGGTGACCGCGTGCTGTTCGGCAAGTATGCCGGCCAGGCCGTGAAGGTGGATGGCCAGGAACTGCTGGTCATGCGCGAAGAAGACATCATGGCCGTGGTGAACAAGTAATCCACGCCACCCCCCGTACAGATTTAGGAGATTCAGAACATGGCAGCTAAAGACGTAGTGTTCGGCGACGCCGCCCGTGCCAAGATGGTCGAAGGCGTGAACATTCTCGCCAACGCAGTGAAGGTGACCCTGGGCCCGAAGGGCCGCAACGTGGTGCTGGAGCGTAGCTTCGGCGGCCCGACCGTGACCAAGGACGGCGTGTCCGTGGCCAAGGAAATCGAACTGAAGGACAAGCTGCAGAACATGGGCGCGCAGATGGTCAAGGAAGTGGCTTCCAAGACCAGCGACAACGCCGGTGACGGTACCACCACCGCAACCGTGCTGGCCCAGTCGATCGTGCGCGAAGGCATGAAGTACGTTGCCGCCGGCATGAACCCGATGGACCTGAAGCGCGGCATCGACAAGGCTGTGGTGAACGCGGTCGAAGAGCTGAAGAAGCTGACCAAGACCACCACCACCAGCAAGGAAATCGCCCAGGTCGGCTCGATCTCCGCCAACAGCGACGAAGTGATCGGCAACCTGATCGCTGAAGCGATGTACAAGGTCGGCAAGGAAGGCGTGATCACCGTGGAAGACGGCAAGTCGCTGGCCGACGAGCTGGAAGTCGTGGAAGGCATGCAGTTCGACCGCGGCTACCTGTCGCCGTACTTCATCAACAACCCGGAAAAGCAAGTTGTCGCCCTCGACAACCCGTTCGTGCTGCTGTTCGACAAGAAGATCTCGAACATCCGCGACCTGCTGCCGGTGCTGGAGCAAGTGGCCAAGTCGGGCCGCCCGCTGCTGATCATCGCTGAAGACGTCGAAGGCGAAGCCCTGGCGACCCTGGTGGTGAACAACATCCGTGGCATCCTGAAGACCGCCGCCGTCAAGGCTCCGGGCTTCGGCGACCGCCGCAAGGCCATGCTGGAAGACATCGCCATCCTGACCGGCGGTGCAGTGATCGCCGAGGAAATCGGCCTGACGTTGGAAAAGGCAACCCTGCAAGAACTGGGTCAAGCCAAGCGCATCGAAATCGGCAAGGAAAACACCATCATCATCGATGGCGCCGGCGATGCAGCTTCGATCGAAGCCCGCGTGAAGCAGATCCGTGCCCAGATCGAAGAAGCGACCTCGGACTACGACCGTGAAAAGCTGCAAGAGCGCGTGGCCAAGCTGGCCGGCGGCGTTGCAGTGATCAAGGTTGGCGCAGCCACCGAAGTCGAAATGAAGGAAAAGAAGGCACGTGTGGAAGATGCACTCCACGCAACCCGCGCAGCCGTGGAAGAAGGTATTGTCCCCGGCGGCGGTGTGGCCCTGCTGCGCGCTCGCGCTGCCATCGCGAACCTGACCGGCGACAACGCCGACCAGAACGCCGGCATCAAGATCGTGCTGCGCGCCATGGAAGAGCCGCTGCGCCAGATCGTCCTGAACGCTGGCGAAGAAGCCTCGGTCGTGGTGGCCAAGGTCATCGACGGCAAGGGCAACTACGGCTACAACGCCGCCACCGGCGAGTACGGTGACCTGGTGGAAATGGGCGTGCTGGACCCGACCAAGGTGACCCGCACCGCGCTGCAGAACGCAGCTTCGGTCGCGTCGCTGATGCTGACCACCGACTGCGCAGTTGCAGAACTGCCGAAGGACGATTCGGCTCCGGCAATGCCGGGCGGCATGGGTGGCATGGGCGGCATGGACGGCATGATGTAAATCTGCCGGCCTGCCTCCAGGGCAGCCTGCTTTACCCGTAGCATCCGTAGTAGCAAAAACCCCCGCTGGCGCGAGCCGGCGGGGGTTTTTGTCTTGGGGCCGCCGCTTCGCGCGGACTGGGCGGCTTCAGATCTCCACGGTGAAGCACCAGTCGAATGCCGGGTTCTCCAGCTCGCCGGTATGGCGTCGCACGTAGCCGCGCGGATTGCACACCACGCGCGCGCCGTCGAGACGGTAGTCGAAGCCCGTATGCGTATGGCCATGGATCCACAGGTCGGCCTGCGCAACCAGGTCGGGCCGGCGCGAGATGAAACCCGCGGAGACCACGTCGTGCGAGTAGCGTGGATCCAGGCTGCCGAGATCGGGGGCGTGGTGCGTCACCACCACGGTCTTGCCATCGAACGGCGCGGCGAGCTGCGCCGCCAGCCAGGCGCTGGCGGTCTCGTGCAGCGCGAGCGCATCGTCGGTGGTGAAGCGGCGGCGCTGGCCGTCGCCGCCGTCGATCTCGATCAGGCGGTGATCCACCATCCGGCTGGCGCACGCCCGCATGGCCTCGTCGCGCCGGCCGGTGCCGAACAGTGTGTAGTCGGTCCACCAGGTGGTGCCGATCACGCGCGCGCGCTCGCCGGCGGGGCCGTCGAAGTAGGCAACGGCCCCGTTGAGCAGATGGACATGGGCCGCGTCGCGCGCCGCGTCGGCCATGGCGGCCTCGGCCGTGTCGAACGCACTCTCGTAGTACTCGTGGTTGCCGGGCACGTAGACCACCGGCTGGGCAAACGTGCTGGCGGCCCAGTCCACGCCGGTGCGGCCGTTGGCAATGTCGCCCGCCAGTACCACCAGGTCGGCGGCGCAGTCGGGCACGGATGCGGGGATGTCGTGTTCGATGTGCAGGTCGCTGAGGATGCGGATCTTCATGCTCTCTCCATGCCGCGCGCACGCCCGGGCGCGGCGTGCCCGTTCGCATGGATTCTTCAGAAAACCCCGGCCGCGGTCAAGCGCGGCCGGGCCATGCACCTATTTGGAGATGCGCAGGATCTCGGAGGCGAGCTTGGAGAAGCAAGGCTTCAGGTTGTCGATGGTCTTGGCGTAGCAGTAGACGCCGGAGGTCTGGTTCTTGTTGTACAGCGGCGCGTCGATGGTATTCGCCATGTTCTTGAGCAGGTTCGCGTCGAAGCCGCCGTTGCCGTCGAGTCCCAGCGTGAACACGTACACATTGTTGTTGCGCAGGTAGCTGGCCATCTCCACAGCGACGTTGGTGGCGGCGTTGTAGACGTTCTGGGACGAGTATGCCGACGTGACGGTGTACGGCACGGTGGTCGGGTAGATCGGGAACTCCTGGTCGGAGGCATTGTGCGCGTTGTAGTACTGCGGCATGCCCATCGGCTGCACCGTCGTCGTGACGACGGTGCCGTCGCTGTTGCCGTTGTTGTCGTCGCCGGTGCTGTTGCTGTTGCTCACGTTGGCGCATGCGCCGCTCATCTTGGTGTTCTGTACCGTGGTGATATAGAAGCCATTGGGCGTGGAGCCGGGCGACGATGCCGTGATGCCGCCCGCGCAGCTGTTGCCGGTCGGCGTGGTGGCGCCGGTGGTGGTGGTGCTAGAGCAACTGCGGCGCCCGCACGTGGTGACCCGCGTACTCGTGGTGCTGCCCATCTGGTAGGTGGCCGCCAGCGTGTTGGGCTGCCCGTCCGAGAAGAACACCACCACGCGCAGGCTGGAGCGGTTGGTGGTGATGCTGTCAAGCTGGGAGCGGGCCTGGTACAGGGCCTCGGCATAGTTCGTGTTGCCGCCATTGCTCAGGCCGCTGATGGTGCTCTGCATCGTCTTGCGGTCGAAGCCGCGCGTGGTCTTGCTGATCGGGATGTCGGAGACAGCGCCCGAGGCGAAATGCACGAGCCCGACGCGGTCCGACGAGGGGCTGAACTGGTCGAGAAAGGTGTTGGCGTTGGACTTGACCGTGCTCCAGACGGGCGACATCGAACCGGACGCATCGATCACGAAGATCAGGTCGAGGTCCTTGCGGATCGACTGGGCCGTCGCGGCGACCGCGACGTTGTTCATGCCGAGCACCTTCATCAGTGTGAGCGGCATGGTGGCCGATGCCGAGACATTGATGGTGACCGCGCCCGCGGTCGGGGTGTCGAACAGCACGGCCGGCGTGGCCAGCGTCGGCACGGCCTGCAGGTAGCCGCTCGGGAAATTGGTGTTGAAGAAGTCCTGCGCCGCCTGCCGTGCGGCGGCCGCCTGGTCGGGTTGCGTGGTGCCGTTGGTGACGGCGCGCGCCGCGGCGACCGCGGCCGAGTCCACCGCGGCATTGAGCTTGGCCTTGGTCACGTAGGCCATGCCCGCGTCGATCGCGAGCCCGGCCGCGCCGAGCAGGCCGATCATCGTCACGGCGGCGACCAGGGTGATCTGGCCGCGCTGCCTGCCGGCACCCGGCGCGCGCGTGCTTCGCAGTGTCGTTCGCGGGGTTTTCATGGCGGCTCCTTTGTCTTGTTCTTGTGGCGGCAGTCAGAACGATGTGACCGAATACAGGTTGGGGCCGATGTCCGGCATCTTGAGCAGCCCCATGGTCAGCCCTTTGAACAACATGTCGAAGTTGTAGTAAGACTCGACCACGTAGACGATCTGGCCGTCGCTGAGCAGGCCCGTCATGGCATTGGCGGTGGGCGACGTGCTGCCGCCGGCGGGCATGCTGCCGCAGCTGCCGTCGCTCTGCCACTGGCCGCTGCCGCTGCCGCAGTTCCAGACCTTGCTGCCCGGGACCGAGCCGCCGAGCGACCAGCCCCCGGCCCAGCGGTATTGCTCGAGCACGATGTTGCGCACGGCGCAGTTCTTGCCGTTCTTGTTGCACTCGTTGTCGCCCATGACCTTGGTGATGTAGATCATGCCGCGCTGGCTCATTTTCAGCGGCGGCGTGGTCTGCGCCAGCGCGGTCATGATGTCCTGCGGCGTGTAGGCAGAGCTGCGCGAGGCGAGGCTGGCGCCTTCGCGCGTCAGGTTGACCAGGATCAGGTTGGCCTGGATGGCCCGCGCGAAGTCGATCACCGGCAGGGTGAGGAAGATGAAGATCGGCAGCAGGATGGCGAACTCGAGGCTGGCGATGCCGCGTGCGGCACGCCTGCGCGGCAGGGGGCGGATGCGTTTCATCAGAAGGCCTCGTTGCGCATGGTGGCGGCCACGCTGAACGTGTACTTGCCGCCCGTGGAAGAGAAGAACGCGGCCACCATCGGCGTGAGCAGCGGCCAGGAGCAATTGACCTGGATCACCACGAGGTCGCCGGCGCCGCCGAACATCGTGCCGCCGTTGGCCTGCGTGCTGCCGTTGACCCAGGTGGTCACGGTGGCGCCGGACATGTCGTAGATGCCCAGCGAGGTGTCGTGGATCTTGGCCAGCACGGCCTGGTAGCGCTGCTGGGTGGTGTTGGCCGGGTCGAGGGTACTCTGCCCGGTGACGGCGAAGCGCGCGCCTTCGCGCACGGCATTCTGCATGGTGAGGTTGGCGAACATCATCATGCTGAAGTCGACGATGGAGAAGAAGAGCAGGAAGAACACGGGCGCCACCAGCGCGAACTCGACGGCGCTGGCACCGCGCTGGCGCAGCCGCCCGAGGATTGCCGAGGGTTGCATGGTAGGACCTCCTGCGTTTGGTTGTGCCCGCCTTGCCTGCCATCGCCGCCGCGCCGCTGGCGCGGCCGGCGACGGGCGCGGGGTGGCCGGCCTATTGCCCGTTGCCCATCATGTACGGGATCAGCGTGCGGTAGAACTGGATTGCCGGCGAGCCGAGCAGCACCACGAACAGCGACGGCAGGATGAACAGCGTCAGCGGGAACAGCAGCTTCACGGCGATCTTGGCCGCGCATTCCTCGGCGCGCTGGCGGCGCTTGGTGCGCAGGGTGTCGGCGTGCACGCGCAGCGAGTCGGCCACGCTGGTGCCGAAGCGGTCGGCCTGGATCAGCATGCTGACCAGCATGTCGATGTCTTCCACGCCGGTGCGCAGCGCCAGGTTGCGCAGCGCCTTCTCGCGCGAGAGCCCGGCACGCAGCTCCAGCACCAGCAGTTCCAGCTCCTCGCCGAGCGCGCTCTTGTCCTTGCGCAGCTCGTCCACCACCTTGAGCAGGGCGGCGTCGAGCGCGAGGCCCGCTTCGACGCAGACGGTGATCAGGTCGAGCGCGTCGGGGAAGGCTTCGAAGATCGCCTCCTTGCGCACGCGGATGCGCCGGCGCAGCACCAGGTCGGGCAGGTAGAAGCCGGCAATGGCGGCGGCCAGCAGCGCGGCCGGCAGCAGGCGCGGGTTGTCCTCGCTGATCACCCCCTGCGTGGCCAGCAGCACCGCCAGCGGAAACAGCATGGCCAGCGCGGTCTTGGCGGCGAAGTAGACCGCCACGGCGGAAGGGCTGCGCCAGCCGGCGTTCATGAAGCGCGTGCGGATGGCCGAGCCTTCCCAGCCCTCCTTGGGCAGCGCGAGCCTGGCCAGCGGCTGGGACAGGCGCTCCAGCTTGCGCATCCAGTCGTCCTGCAGCACCGACGGCACCTCGTCCTCGGGCACGGCCGACTTGGTGACCTGGGTGATGCGCCGGCGCAGCGCATCGGCCTGGAATGTCATCATGGCGCCCAGCGTCACGCCGAAGGCCACCAGGAACGCGAAGACCAGGATCAGTATTTGCTCGATTCTCATGATTCCCCCTTCATCTTGGCCGTGGCGGCGTCCTACATGTGGATGCGGACGATCTTGCGCATCCACAGCAGGCCCAGCAGCATCAGCAGCACCGCGTATCCCACGATCCAGGGCCCGACCGGATCGCTCGCGAGCGGGTCGAGGAAGGTGGGATTGAGCACGTACATGGCGCCGGCCACGGCGAACGGCAGCACCGAGAGGATGATCCCGGAGAAGCGTCCTTCGGCAGACAGCACCCGCACGTGCCCGAGCAGCTTCATGCGCTCGCGGATGATGCGGCTGACGTTGCCGAGGATCTCCGCCAGGTTGCCGCCGGACTCGCGCTGGATCAGCACCGCGATGACGAGGTAGCGCAGGTCGGGCAGTGGCGCGCGGTCGGCCATGTTGGTGAGCGCGTCATGCATCGACGCGCCGAAGTTGAGTTCGTCGAACGTCATGCGGAACTCGGCGCCGAGCGGCTCCGGCAGTTCGTTGCCAGCCATGTCCAGCGCGCTCGAGAAAGAGTGCCCGGCGCGCAGCGCGCGGCTGATCAGGTCGGCGCCTTCCGGAAGCTGCGCTTCGATCAGCTGGAGGCGGCGGCTGCGGCGCCGGAGCACAAACCAGAGCGGCGTCGCGAGCGCGCACAGCGCGGCGGCCGCCACCGCGATGGGGGGCAGCCCCAGCAGCATGCCGAAGGCGAAGATCGCGGCCGCCGGAAGGAACGTGAAGCCCAGGAACGTCGACACGTTCCAGTACAGGCCCGACTGCATCAGCAGTTTGTCCAGCGCGTGGATGCGCGGCAGCTTGCGCAGCAGGCTGGCGAACCTGGCCGAGCCGGAGAGGGCACGCTCCTTCATGATGGACGCGGTGTGCTCGTCCCAGGTCGCGTGGGCCACCGCCTGCAGGCGGCGCCCCAGGCGCCGCGCGCCGGCGCTGTGCTTGTGCTGCCACCACTGGTAGCCCAGCACCAGCAACAGCACGATGGCGATGAACAGCGAGAGGGCGAAGGCCGCGAGAGTCGGGTTCATGGCTGGTCTCCTGCGCAGGGCGTGCGCGGTTCATACCTCGAAGCGCATGGATGGCTCGAACAGCCGTTCCGGCACGGTCACGCCGAACGCCTGCAGCCGCTCGCAGAAGTGCGGGCGCACGCCGGTGGCGCAGAAGTGGCCCTTCACGCGGCCCTCGGCGTCGACGCCGGAACGCTTGAAGGTGAAGATCTCCTGCATGTTGACGACATCGCTCTCCATGCCGGTGATCTCCTGCACGCTCATCAGCTTGCGGCGGCCGTCGGTCAGGCGCGAGACCTGCAGGATCACGGTCAGTGCCGACACGATCTGCTGGCGCATGGTGCGCGGCGGCAGCGACAGGCCGGCCATGCTGATCATGTTCTCGAGCCGGGTCAGCGCGTCGCGCGGGCTGTTGGCGTGGATGGTGGCGAGCGAGCCTTCGTGGCCGGTGTTCATCGCGTGCAGCATGTCGAGCGCCTCGGCGCCGCGGACTTCGCCCAGGATGATGCGGTCCGGGCGCATCCGCAGCGCGTTCTTTACCAGCGCGCGCTGCGTGATCTCGCCCCGGCCTTCGATGTTGGGCGGGCGCGTTTCGAGGCGCAGCACATGGTTCTGCCGCATCTGGAGTTCGGCCGCGTCCTCGATCGTGACGATGCGCTCGCTCGCCGGGATAAAGCCCGACAGGATGTTGAGCATGGTGGTCTTGCCGCTGCCGGTGCCGCCCGAGATCAGGATATTGAGCTTGGCCTTGACCATGGCTTCGATCAGCTGCGCCATCGGCGGTGTGAGCGTCTGTAGCTCCACCAGGTCCTTGACCATCAGCGGGTTCACGGAGAAGCGCCGGATGGAGAGCAGGGGGCCGTCCACCGCGGACGGCGGGATGATGGCGTTGACGCGCGAGCCGTCGGGCAGGCGCGCATCCACCATCGGGCTCGATTCGTCGATGCGCCGGCCCACGCGCGACACCATCTTGTCGATGACCTTCATCAGGTGGGCATCGTCGCGGAAGGTCACGTCGGTCAGCTCCAGCTTGCCGCGGCGCTCCACATAGACCTGCTTGAACGTGTTGACCAGGATGTCGGAGACGGTGGGGTCGGTGAGCAGCGGCTCGAGCGGGCCGAAGCCCAGCATCTCGTCGCGCACGTCCGACACCAGCCGCTTGCGCTCGGTCTCGTTGATCGGTATGTTGCGCTCGTCGATGATGCGCTCCACCAGCAACGCCAGTTCGCGGCGGACCTGCTCGGGCGAGAGCCGTTGCAGCTTTTCCAGTTCCACGCGTTCGATGATGGCTTCGTGGATCTCCATCTTGAGCTGCTGGTAGGCGGCGTTGGCGGTGGTGGTGGCCGGGCCGACGCGCTCGGCCACGGTCTCGCCGGCCTTTTCATAGAGTTGTTCACGCAGTGACATGTCGATTCTCCGTGGCGCGTCGCGCGCCGGTATCCGATTCGCGGACTAGTCCCTTTGCCGGCGCTCAGGCGTGCCGTTCCACCGGCACGCCCTGCGCGCCGCGGTCCTTGCCATGGCCGAGCAGCTTGCGCAGCAGGCCCTCGTGCTGCCTCGGCGCATTCGGGTAGACGGTCTCGACCATCTGCACCAGCGCGCGCGAGATCGCGCTGTGCTCGCCCAGTTGCAGCACGGGCAGGCCCTGGTTGCTCGCGTCGCGCGCGGCTCGGGCATCCGCCGGCAGCACATGCGCTACCTTGGCGCCCAGGGTTTCCTCGAGCGTGCGTACGCTCACCGGCGAATGCTTGTCGAAGGCGTTGACCACCAGGTGCATGCGCTCGGCCGGATAGCCCAGCGAGCGGAAGATGTCCATCAGGCTGCGCCCGGCGCGCAGGTAGGGCAGGCTGAGCTGCATCACGGGGTAGATCGTGTCGCTGTGATCCAGCACCATGATCGACGAAGGGTTGATGTCCTGCCCGATGTCGAAGATGATCACGTCGTAGGCCGGACGCACCAGGTCCAGGATGTTCTCGAGATGGGCGGACTTGATGTCGCCCGCCTTGACCGGGTCGCCGGCCCCGGCGATCACATCGAAGTTCGGATGCGCGTGCGTGATGCAGGCGTCGAGCAAGGCCAGGTCCAGCCGGTCCACCTGCTGGCAGATATCGGCCAGCGTGGCCGGCGGCGCCTTGTCGGTGACCAGGAAGGCAGCGTCGCCGAACTGCTGGACCAGGTCCACCAGCAGCACGCGCTTGTGGCGCCGCGCGGCCAGCGCGTAGCCAAAGTTGGCGGCGACGAACGTGGTGCCGCTGCCGCCCTTGCAGGCGGCGAAGGTGAAGGTGCGCGCCTCAAGGCTGCTGCCGGTGAGCGGCTTGACCGCGAGCCGCTCGAGCTCGTCGTTGAACTCGCGCGGGTCCAGCGGCCAGTGCAGCACGCTGCGGATGCCCATGCGCATGGCCCGCATCAGCAGCTCGGCCGACGGCGACGGCGCGACCAGGATGCAGGGCACGTCGCCCGGCTCGGGGAAGCGCTGGCGCAGCCGCTCGAGGATGTCGGGGCTGAAGTCGTCGGCCTGCAGCACCAGGAAGTCGGAGGGATGGATCAGCCCGGCCATGCCGAGCGCCTTCTCCGGGTCGGCGCAGACCAGTTGCAGCTGGCGTTGCGTGGCGGCCTGTCCGGCCATCGAGGACATCTGCCGCGCACGCGTCTCGTCGCCCGAGACCAGAATAAGCTTTGCCATCTCCATTTCTCCCAGTTTCAGTTGAAGCTGCCGGTGCGCGGCGGCGCTTCCGGAGCCGCCGCGCACCGCCTTCCGGTCATGGCGCCGAGGACATCGCCGACGACGAGCCCGAGCCGACCCCGATCGCGTACGCGTTCGCGTCGGTGGGCGGGTTGCGGTACGACTGGTTGTAGCGGTCCATCGCGTAGGTGGCGCTGCGGGCGTCGACGCCGGTGACCGGGTCGGTGTTCAGCGATGCATCCGGGTTGAGCGTCTGCATGGCGCGCACGATGCGCACCGCTTCGCCGAAGTGGGCGTCGTACACCGGCGTGGTGGTCATGCAGCCGGCCAGGCCAGCTGCCGCGCACGCGGCGGCGCTGGCGAGGGCGAACCGCGCGACGCGGGCAAGGCTATGGCGGAAGTCCATGATGTGTCCCCTGTTCATTGCGCGGAGTCCGCGCTAGTCGCCGTACCGGCGATGGTGGGTGCGGGCAGGGCGGCGGCGCTGTCGCGCGGACCGGCCATCGGCTCCTGTCTCGTGGTGGGCGCGGCCGGGGCCGGGGCCATCGGTGCGGCCGGAGCGCCGACCGGCGCGGGCTGCGGGTTGGCTGGCGCGGCCGGCAGCAGGTTCACGTCGGGATGACCTTCCATGTTGCCGTTGATGAAGACCTCGCCCGGCGTCGGCTTGCCGAAGGAGTCGGTCGGCATCGGGTAGTTGGCCGGCAACGGCTTGACCAGGCGCGGCGTCACCACGAACAGCAGCTCGCTCTTGTCCTGCTGGAAGTTGGTGCTGCGGAACAGGTTGCCAAGGATGGGCAGCTCGCCCGCGCCCGGCAGTGCTTTCAGGCTACCCGTCACGTTGCTCTTGATCAGGCCGCCGATGGCGAAGCTCTGCCCGTCCATGACCTGCAGCGTGGTGGATGCGCGCCGGGTCGTGATCAAAGGCAGGATGGTGGTGCCGCTCAGGTTGGGCGCGGTCAGCGCGACGCCGGTCGGCGACAGCTCGGACACCTCGGGCGCCACCTTCAGGTTGATGCGGCCGTTGGCGAGTACCGTCGGCGTGAAGCGCAGTCCCACGCCGAAGGTTTCTTCCTGCAGCGTGATGGTGGTGCCGCCCGCGCTCGAAGCCTGCGGTACCGGGATAAACACCTTGCCGCCGGCGAGGAAGCTGGCTTCCTGCCCGCTGATGGCCATCAGGTTGGGCTCGGCCAGCACCTTGACCAGGCTGTCGCCTTTTTGTGCATCGACCTGGAAGTTGAAGGGCAGGTTATTGTTCTTGACACCGGAGAGCACGCCCGCGCCGCCCGAGAGGAAGTTGGCCAGCAGGCCGAAGGTCCAGCTGCCGAAGGCGCCGTTGAGGTTGGCCGCGGCGCCGAGCTGGTCGATCAGCGTCTTGGAGACTTCGGCGACCTTCACTTCCAGCATCACCTGCTGGGGCGCGTCGACGCTCATCATGTTGATGATGCGCTGGCTGCGCAGCGGCTGCCCGCCGGCGCCGCCAGCGCCGACCATGCCCATCCCCATGCCGCCCATGGGCATGCCGTTCATGGCGAGCATGGGCTGGCCGGGCGCGCCGAAGCCTTGCGGGGGCGCCGACATCGGGCTGCGCGTCTGGCGGATCACGAACGCGTTGGCGATGTCGATCACCATCTGCGCCACGGTGGAGTCCGGCACGTTGCCGGTCAGCACCAGGCTGTCGGCCGCCGACGATACGCGCACCTTGCGGGCCTCGGGCACGAGCTCGTGCAGGCTGGTCTGCAGGCCGCCGGGGTCGGCGCCCACCGTGACGTCGATCACGGTGCAGTTGCCACTCTTGCCCTGCACGATCATGTTGGTCGTGCCGATATCCAGGCCGAGCAGGTAGAGCGTCTGCGGCGACACCAGCATGGCCTGGACCACGCCTGGGTTGCCCAGCGTGCGCGTGCGCACGGCCTCGGGCAACTGCAGCATGCGCGACTTGCCGACCGGCACCGTCACCTGTTGCGGATCGCGCGTGGCGCCAGAGCAGTTCGGGCCGCGGCTGATGCTGGCGTCGGCGGGCGGCGGTGGCACGCTGGCCGCGCCGATCGTGAGCTGGATCGGGCCGTTGGCGGCCAGCTTCATTGCCTGTGGCGCGGCCTGGGCGGCTGCGTTCGCCGCATTGGCCGCATTCGCTGCGTTGCCAGCATTGCCAGTGTTGCCGGCGGTGCCTGCGGCATCGGCGGCCTGTGCCTGTTCACTGGCCAGCCAGACGCAGGTCATGGACAGCACGGCGAGCGCGGTTAGGTTCAGGCGTGAGGGGCCGTTGCGCGGCGCACGGCTGCGCGGGCTGCCCTCCTGGGTATGGTGTCGATCCATTTGATTTCCCCGGTTTGTTGACCCCATTGGCTGGGGCCGGCATCTGGCTTGCTCAGCGTGCGCGCATTAGAAGCATTCTTGGTTTTGCTGCATCCCGCTGATCACGCCCACGCAGTTGCGCGAGACCTTCTTCTCGGCGATGCGCTGCACGACCTGCACCACCTTGGCCACCGGCGCGGCCGTCACCGCGGCCTTGAGCACCGGTTCGTTGAGCAGGCTGCGCTTGGTGGCGCCGGCGGTTTCCACCGGGCGCGGATCGATCTGGTTGCGCAGCACCAGCGAGAGCGTGCCCACGCTGCGTGCGAGGTCGAGCTTCTCGGCTTCGTCGGGAGAGACTTCCAGCGTCACGGCGTTGACCACCTTGGGTTTGGTCTCGTCGCGGTTGACCTCCTGCGCGATGGCGAGCACGAGGATCTTCTCGAGCACGATCTTGGAGATCGACTGCTCGGTCTGCGAGGCGCCTTCGTTCTTGGCCTGGTCTTTCTGTGTGTTGACGATGATGTCGACGAAGCTGCCCGGCAGCGCGAAGCCGGCCACGCCCACCACGTCGTTGACGCGCACGGTGATGGCGCGCTTGCCTTCGGCGATCACGGCGGAGAGGCCGCCGCGCGTGCCGACCGGCGTGAGCTTGGATTCGAGGATGGGCTCGCCGCGCATCACGCTGGCCTTGGTCACGCGCCCGTCGATCAGCTTCTGGTCGGTCAGCGCGCCGGGCGGCAGGCTCTCGCGCGGCCAGTCGACGACCTTGACGAACTCGGGCGCGAGCCGCTGCCCGAGGTTGATGTCGGTACCGGCCACTAACACCTTGGTGACGCTGCCCGAGCTCTGCTCGATCATCCAGCGCGAGGCCAGCACGACCGCCGCCAGCCCGGCCAGTGCCGCCACCAGCAGCATCACGATTGCACGTACGTTTCTCATTTGACGGTCCCCCCAGTGTGGATCCAGGCAACGGCGGCGCCGGCGAGGCACGAACGCCCCCCCTGGCTGTCACGCCAGACTCGGTTCATCGGCGCCGCGCGCGGCGGCGTTCAGTCGAATGCGGTGATGCCGCGGCGATGCCCCAGGCGGTGTGCGTCCGCGTGGCTGCGCCGGTAGCCCTGGGCGTGGCCCGCGGCGAGCGGGTTGCACTGGCGCGAGCGCCTGCGCGCGCCTGCGCTCGCGCGGCCGGGCTGCCAGGCGCCATGC